>PMCK01000072.1 GCA_003154095.1 Myxococcales bacterium
GCCGCAAGCCGCAAGCCGCAAGCCGCGAGCCGCCAGCCGCCAGCGGAAGGCCGCCAGCCGAATGTGCGCTCAACTCTCACGCGACTTGCTTCCTTTCAGTGCGAGCAGCCAAAACGGCCAACTTCACCGCGCTCACCTTGCGATACACAGCCGTCGGTTCGCAGACCTTGCCGTTGACGGTGAGTAGATCCTGAACCTTCACTCCGAAGAGCCGCTCATTCTCCTGCAAATACGGCCGAATCAACCGCCAATCCTGCTCGCCCGGCTCGGAGTAGATGCCGCCGTTGAGTTGTTGATCGACTAGCTTCTTATGCGGGTCGCGAATGTAGATGCAGCCGCCCGAGGCGAGCGAGAACAAGTTACTGCCAGGGTAGGGGGCTGCTTGCTCGATCATGCGCCCGTTGGAATCGAATTCGATGCCATTCAGGATCACGAAGCCGCCGCCGTTGAGTGGATCGCCGGCCATGAACGACTCCGCCAAGAAGTCGAGGCAAGTGCCGTTGATGACAACGCGCGGACACCCGACGGCGTTGATGAGTGGGCGCCCGGCAGCGTTGCCGAGCACGTAGACGTCGCCGCCCTTGGCTCCGTACATGAAGGTTTGGCCGACGTCGCCATAGATGACGAGTCGGCCCCGTTTGGCAATTTGACCTACCTGGTCCTGCGCATTGCCATGCACGTGGATATGTTCGCCGTCCATCCCGCTGGCGAGGTAATCCCCGCTTGAACCATAGACATCAATGCGGACGCCGTCCGTAGCCGGACCGAGGCCCACACCGGTAAACCGCTGCCCGCGCAGCCGGTACACTATGAATTGCTTCCAACCCGCCTGATACGCCTCGCGTTCGGTGATCGCGTTGCAGTCGTCACCCTCGGGCTGAAACTTTTCCGCGTCGACGACGAGTGTGGTTTCGCCGGGTTGCGGCGGTGCCACTCGTTTGCGGCACTCCCAATCGATGCGCCGATACTTTCCCGTGCCGGCCTCCCCAAAAAGCGGACAAGCGTCGAAGAGTTGCTGCAGTGTGTCTTCCACGACGCTGAGCACACTGGCTTTGCTCTTGTTGCCGGTGGGGTAACGGCGATCGAGCAGTAGAGTGAGCGCTTCAATCGCCGTAGACTTGGTGGCACCCTGCGCCGACTCGACTAGTGCCGCGCAGAACTCGCGTAAGCCGTGAGCTGGCCAACTCGGGAGCCGCGAAACTACATGAGCAAAGATCGCGGAAGCGTCACCCTGACGAAGCCATTCGCCTGTTTTGGGTTCAATACCCAAAGGCGGCACGGTGTCGCCATGGCTCTTGGCAACATCGCAGCGCACCTTGTCACCCTCGAGCTTGACGGGGCGCCCAAACTTGTCCTCGCAGGTCAGGCGCTTCTTGCCGTTGTCGTCCTTGATGTTGAAGATGAAGGCGCCGCCGTCGGTGTGAGAGCCGCCGCGCGCATTCCAGTACTTGTCGGCGACGGGGCAAAAGCGCTTGTCTTCGCGAGCGAGGCTCCGAAGAGTTGCGTCAATTGCCTGCTTTTCCGAGCAAATTAGGCCAATTTGGACTTCACCCGTATCCGACATCGCAAACACCTGCGGCCTGAGCATCGCGGTGTCGGTGATGCCGAGCAGCTGCATGATGCCGCGTTCTTTTTGGCTGCGTGCGATAATGAAAAACCAGGGTCCATCGGGCGAGGCGTGGATGTGCGTCGCTTGAATCGCGCGATAGATCTTTTGTTTCTCGGGCGGGAGCTGATCGAAGTCGAGTTCGGTCGTGGGTGCCAGCGCCTCGATGATGTACTCGAGTGGGTACTTGTAAACGCGGTCCCAGAGGTCGAAGAGTTGCACCGAGACTTCGGTGTCCGTCAGGAATTGCTGGCGGATGCTGCGCTGTCGCAAGTACTCGGAAACCGAGTGGTAGTTGGCGAAGTCGCCGTTGTGAACGAGGGCTTCGTTCATGCCGATGAACGGATGCGCGCCGCCGGGATGCCAGACGCGACCCTTGGTGGGGTAGCGCTGATGCGCAATCCAGATGTGCGCCTGGAACTCTTGGAGTTTGTAATACTCGACGTTCTGCTCCGCATAGGCGACCATCTTGAAGATGAGCATGTCGCGACCGTGAGAGAGCACGAACGCGCGTTTCTCGCCCAGCGATGCGTAGAATGTCTCGTTGAGCTTGTACGAATTTTGCCAGACGAATTCGTCTTCGAGGTCGCGCGGGGAAAGCGCAGAAAGACTGTGCTCGTCGCAGAATTGCCTCAATACGTCTGGTTTTACGCGGACGGCGTAGCGGTGAATGTCCGGCGGGCGCACTTCGAGGCCGGTGATATCGCGAAAGTTGTCGATGTGTTCCTGGCGCGTCGAGATGGCGATGTCGAAGTTGGGCAATATGAATTGCTGCTCGAGTTCCGCGTGGCATTCGGCATCGAGGAGAGCAATCTGGAGCAGGTAGTGCGTGTCGAGTACCTCGCGCGAGACGCCGATTTGCTCGGGTACGAGGCCCACGCAAGCAATTCCGCCGCCCTTGCCGTTGCCGCGGTTTTGCATCTGGATCGAGGGTTCGTAGATGAATTTGCCAGCGACAGGCACGCTGCAAGCAAACCCGGTAACCCCGCAACCGCCTTCTTCGGCGGCCTTGGTTTGTGTGCCGCCAAATTCGGAAAGCTCGAGCTTCTGCCGCGAGCTCAGGATGCTATCGATTGACGTGTCGTCGTGAGTTGCCGTCATGATTGAACCTCTTCGCGGCTCGTCGCGGGCGACCTGGTCGTGCTCGTAACGGCTGATAGCTGATAGCTGATAGCTGATAGCTGTTCCGACATATCAATCCTCATCCGCCAGGTAATAAAGGAGGTCGCTTCGACCGCGTAGCGCTGCAACGCTTCTGAGGCCGAACTTGACCAGGATGTCCACGATTTCCTCATGCCAGGCACTGAGCAGATTGATCAGCCGTTGAGTGGACCATTCAAGACTCATCAACTTCATCAATTCCTTGTCCGTACTCGCGATGCCGCGTGGGCAGCCGCGGCCGCTTTCGCAGCAAGCGCAGCGCACGCAGCCGAGGGCGACCATCTCGGCGGTCCCGATGACGACGCCGTCTGCCCCGAGCGCAATCGCCTTCATGACGTCATACGGGGTGCGAATGCCGCCGCTGACGATGAGCGTGACCGAGTCACGAATGCCTTCGGCTGCCAGGAACTTATGCACCTTGGCAATCGCGTATTCGATGGGCATCGCAATGTTCTTCTTGGCGATGTCAGGCGCGGCGCCAGTTCCGCCGTAACTGCCATCGAGGTGAATGATGTGGGCGCCCGCGTAGTAGCTGCCGACAGCCACCATGTCGACGTCGGTTGGCGTCGAGACCTTTACGGAGACGAGAGCCTTTGAGTTGACCTGCTTGATCCAGTCGAGGTGCTTCTTGTGGTCTTCNNTGGGCGTACTTGAACTCGACGATCTTGACGCGTTGAATCGTGTCCTCACGCACGCCGAATAGGCCGGTTGCGACCTGAGTGATGACGTGGTCGTCGTAGGGCTTGAGCCGGTCGTGGTAGCCGCCCTCACCCGTACACGTAAAGGTATTCCAGGCTACCGCTGTTCGGGCTTTGCCGAGGATCGTGTGAATACTGACCGAGCCGAATGACATCCCGCCGCCGTAAATTGGCAGATCGATGTGCACCGAAGGTCGACCGTCATTGCGGCGATTGAGCTCGAGGCCCGTGTCGACCTCGCTCGGTTTTACGGGTTCTGGGTGCTCGGGGAAGATGAAGCGTAACTTATCGAAGCCGCCACCCGATTCACCGTGGCGGTATTCGAGGCCATTTTTCGGGGCATGCCCGGTTTCAGCCATGTGCCAAGTCGACAAGATCAAATCGGCGGTCCAGCGAGGGTCCCCGATGGCGTCCATCGTCGAGTTGCGCTCGAGAGTGAGCGCTTCATTGGGGCAATTGCTAATACAATAATGATCGGTCTTGGCGCATTCTGGGCCGATGCAAAGGTAGTCCTTGGGGCGCAATGTGTACTTGTACCCGCTGGGTTTTACGTGCACGCCCTCGGGGCACTTTTCCACGCACTTACCGCAACTTTCGCAGTTAGCCGAGCGCGTTACCGTGTACTTGCCCAGGGCGTTACGATAGCGGTCGGGCGTCTTTCGAACCTTGCGCTCGATGATGCCGTCCTCGCCGAGGGCTTCCAATTCTTGCGAAATTGCCCCCAATTGTGCGCCGTGGCCGTTGCCGCCCTCCGGCTTGGCTTGCGGACGGGCCTTTGCGGCCTGCCCAATTTCACGCGGATCTACGGACAAGGTCACCGAATGCCTCCCGTTCAATGTCTTCTCTAAAGATTGCGCGGCCGACTTCACCCCGCAGGCGCCGCACCTCGCGAATGCCCATGGCGCCGAGAACCTCAATTAATTGCGAATGCCAGGCGCACATCAGGTTGATGATGCGCTGAGCGGCGTAGTCTGGGTCGAGCGGCTCCGGATTGACCGTACAATGGTCGGGATGTTCCGCTTTATCGATTGCTTTACAGACGCGGCATCCGAGCGCAACCATGGGTGCGACGTCCAAAGCGACAAGATCCGAGCCACAAATGATGGCCTTGGGCACATGCTCCGCGAGCGCGATGCCGCCCCGAATAATCAGCGTCAATTCATCGCGCAGCCCGAGTTTCACGAGTTCATTGTGCAGCTCGCGCATGACGTCGCGAATGTGCCGAGGCTTTGCCACACCGATTTCGCGACCCTGCCAATCCGCGCAAATGTGAAAGACCTTGATCTTGGCTGCCGAGAGCGCCATCACCCGCGCCAGCGTCTCGGGCCCGAGTGCAAGCCTGATGCCGATGACGACACCGGGGTGAATCGCATGCACTTGCCCAGCCAAGTCGAGCGCAGTGGGGCCATCGACGATTTCGACCATTCGCGCGGCCTTGATCGCAGGCTCGTTGAGTGACGAATCTTCGGGTCCGAGCAGGGGCACCGCGAAACGGAAGTCTTCGGGCTTGGCCTGAGCGAGATCGGCGCTTTCAAGTACGGCGAGCGTCTTGAGTTTCTTTGCCGCTTGGAGGCGTGCCTGAGCAACGCCTTCGTTCATTGCCCAGGCAGGCGTATCGATCAGGATCGGGATCGGTATCTCGAGCAGGTCGAAGGGATCCGAGAGCATCTCTCCGGTTGGCGAAAATGCTAGGCGCATCGGCTTAGGCCCGATATCCACGCTCGTGCTGATGTATTCACGGCCGTGGATACCGTCGCGCGTGGGCCGCACGATTTCAGACATGTCCGTCCAGATCGAGTCGAAGCCCGGGCCATGAAAGCGCCCGCGATAGCCGGCGCCCGAAACCGGGATGGTTCCGGTGTCCGCCTGCTTCCAAGTGGTCTCGATGACATCTGGCTTGAAGTAGGCGTCGCCCAGGTTGAGAAACTCCGGATTGAGCGATATCGATAGCAGGCCCTTGGTGCAGCCCTGTACGCACGAGAGGCACGCACGACATTCGTTGAGCAGCTCGACGCCGGTGTCCGGATTCTTATTGTGCGCCGTCTCTTTCTTGTACGTGTCGTAAAGACATCGAGGTTTTACACAATTAGTGCATCGAGAGCAGTCCTCGCGACAATCGACGCTTCCGTACTTGCCAATCCGGTGGAAATGGCTCGGCGTCGGGCTGGGCTTGATGTGGTATTTGTCGGACATTAAGCAAGACCCGCCGTGCTTATGATTTGCGTTGCGAGGGCTGGGGAGCCGCCTGTTATTAGGTGGATGCCGCGCACGCCGGCAATACCTTTGATGGCGGCGATCGTTTCGGCACAAATGACGAGACCCGGGCTCGTGCCGTTGGTGGGCTGCTTCAGTCGCTCGATCATGATATCCGTGATGCCTTTACCGGTTGGCTTTGTCCGGATTATCTCGGCCTGCTTGGGGTTCTGAAGCAAAAGCACACTGGCGATGATGGCGATCTTTTTGTGAAGGCCGCTTTCGCGTACCGCCTGCATCCAGACCTCGAAGCCCGAAACATCGAAGACGGGGTCCGTCCAAACGACGTCCGCACCCGCGAGCACCTTCTTCTTCAGCTGCAGAACGCTCAGTTCGATTGGTGACATGAAGGGATGCGCTGTCGAGCCCACGAACAGCTCGGGGACGTTGTCCAACTTGCGGCCGTTGATTCCCAGTCCACTGTCCGTCATTTTGCCAATGGCTTCGACTAGTTGTGCCGAATCGAGATCGTAGACTGATGCTGCCTCGGGACTCGCTCCCATGCTCTGATGCAGCCCCGTCATGCACAGGAAGTTCTTCACGCCCAGTGCGGAGGCCCCGAGCACATCGGATTCGAGCGCAACGCGGTTCTTGTCGCGTGTGCTTAGCGGTAAGACTGGCTCGATCTGTTGCGCCGCCAAGAGTGCCGCGCAGGCCAGCGCCGAGCCACGCGTTTCATGGTGATTGTCGGAAATCACGACGGCATCCAGCGCAGGTGGGAGTTGCGACGCAAGCTTTTTGACCGCCTCGGGATCACTGCTCGCAGGCGGCAGACACTCGGCGGTGAGCACCGATTTCCCGGCGCTCAATGATTGGGCTAACTTAGTCTTCGCTCTGGTCATCTTCTTGTACCGGGTATTCAATTGCGCTGGCAAATTGGGAGTTGTGCAGCGGACTTGCGTGAAGTTCGGCGATTCTTTCGGCGAGTTCCTTGCGGAGCGCGCGAAGTTCTGGCTCAAGTAAGCTAAGTTGAGACGATTCTCTTTGGTCTTTTGCGCCTAAATCTGGCTCGCCCGTGATGCCGAGGGCCATGTCCTCGCGAGCTGAGCCCGGCAGCCTGAAGTGCCACAGCCGGTCGCGGCCAATGCCAATTTGATCGAGCAAATCGCGGACGTATTCGACACGGCGCGCGCAGCGTTTGCTGCCTTCATGCGTGTGGCAATTGTCCTCGGCGCAGCCGACCATGCACACGACATCCGCTCCTACCTCGAATGCCTTGAGTATATGCTCGGGTTGAAGGCGTCCGGTGCAGGGAACGAGCAGTTCGCGCACCGGAATTGGCCAGCAAAAGTCTGGCACACTAGGCGCTGGCCGATTCGTAGAACTTGGAACTCGACCCGCGCGGCTGCAGTTAGCGCATATAAATGCGGTAATCGTAGGTACCGACTTCGCGTTGCGCTCCGCTGCTGCGGGCTCATGATTCGAGGTTTGCATGGTCCTCACAACCGACTGGTTGAAGTTGCCCGGTCCTCAGTCAGGGTGACACGGGACACTGATCGACGGAAGGCCTTTATTCCGAATCACTGTTTCATTCAACACGTTACGAACTTGCAGACACCGTTTTCTTTTCGCGCAAATCTTCCAGTGTGAATTTCCCGAAGCGCAATTCTTGCGACGCTCGTTAGTTGCAAACGAATATCGACAGCAAGGTTTGAGAATATCACGGAGGTAGATGCGTATTTTTCCGCAATCGTGCCTGCGGCGACGCTGAAAATATCTTGTTGATCGCGATGCGTACTTTGCCGCAAACTCCCGCGTTGGATGGATGGCTGGTTCGCGCAGGCTTCACAGGCCAGCAGTCCGTATTCGTTGGCGACGCGCTGAGCAGGAAGAGCTGGGTCATGGCGACGATCAATATCAACTACGAAAAGCTCTGCACTTGCTACCTGTTTCCGGAAGTCACGCGGCAGCTAAAGGTCTTTGCCGAGAAGAATCCAGGTGCGCAGCTCTATCGGCTCGACGTGAGCGACAACACGCAATTGTCGGTGCCAACCGTCGTGAACGGTCTAACTCAAACCAGCGAACGACTGAGCCAATCCAATACCTGTGGTTACGACCGACACTATCAGGGGGAGGAGTTTCTGCGCCAAGCCATTGGGAACCATTACGATGAACGTGGCGTCAAGCTGGGTCTCGATGAGATATTCGTGAATGACGGGGCCAAGTCGGATATCGGCAATATTCAGACGATCTTCGGCCCGCAAAATGTTGTTGCGGTTCAAGATCCTACCTACGCCGAGTACGTAGATACGAATGTCATGGCGGGCCGGGCCGAGGCACACAATTCGATTACTTGTCAGTACGCAGGCATTGCGTACATGCCCTGCCATGAGCGCAATCTATTTTTCCCGGAGCCACCAACACAAAAGGTCGATCTGATTTACCTGTGCTGTCCCAACAATCCAACTGGAGCAGTGGCAACGCATGAACAGCTGAAAAGTTTCGTGGAATACGCGTTGAAGCTGCAAGCCATTATCATTTTCGACGCCAGCTACGCTGCCTTTATCACGGATCCAAAGTTGCCCCGAAGTATTTATGAAATCGAGGACGCTGACCGTTGCTCGATTGAGATCAATAGCTTCTCCAGCTCCTGCGGCTTTGCTGACTTGCGTTTGGGTTGGACCGTCGTACCAAAAAACCTTTCAACGGAAGATGCACCCGCGGGCAAGCTCAATGTCCTCTGGCACCGGCGTCAGAGTACATTCTTCAATGGGCCATCCATCATTGCCCAATATTGTGGCGCTGCCGCGCTGTCACCCGATGGGCGTCGCGAGTGCCAGGCAATCGTCGATCGCACTTTGGACAACGCGCGCCTAATACGCGATGCGCTCAACAGCCGGTCCTTGGTCTGCTACGGCGGGCAGCACGCTCCGTACATTTGGGCTAAGTCCCCCAGCGGTATGCGTTCATTGGATTTCTTCGACAAGCTTTTGTCCGAGGCTCACGTGGTGACACTGCCCGGCTCCAGTTATGGCCCGCACGGTGAGGGGTTCGTCCGCCTATCTGCCTTTGCCCGGCGTGAATGCGTTGAGCGTGCCAGCGCGAGTATCAAGGAAAATTTGAGGGTCTAATTGCAGTGAAATTTCGATAGGGTTGGTGTGACGCCGACTAGCAAGTATAACTGAGGCGTCAACCATGACTCGAATGACGAAATCTGCATTGTTGGTCGGCGTCCTATTGCTCTGGGGGTGTTCTTCTGATTCGACGACGACGGATCCTCCGACCTGTCCCAACATTCTGGTTGATGCCGGTGACTACTGGGGCTTTGGTTGGTGTCAGAGTAACGGAATGAACTTTCCCTGTTGTCCAGATAATTTGCCATCGTGCAATGCGGATTCAAGGTATCCGATATGCGTGATCGCAGCGCGATCGAATGCAGTCTGCGGATGCTGCGAAGCTTCGTGGACGTGCACATGGTAGGCGAATATTTACTCAATCGAGCGCGTTGAATCACGACAATGGTCTTTTTTTGACTGAATCTGCGGCGCAGTAAGCCCGAATCCCAGCTATCAGCATTCAGCGGTCAGCCTTCAGCCGGAAATCAGGAACCCTGATATCTGACGGCTGACAGCTGAGAGCTGCTAGTGCTCGATGGACCCACCCCGCTGAGACCAAGGCTCTTGCGCAATGTCCAGTGCGCGCGGCTGGTTGCGAACCGCGCAATTTCGTCTATTTGATCGTCCACCGAAAGCGGACTGACGAGGGGGTAAGTTTTCGACATTTCCATTGCGATATTGGGATTCGCACAAGCTACTAGCCCCACTCGAAGCCGTGCCCGATCAGCGGCGCGAATGCAACTGCGGGCGAGCTCCAGCCGGGCCGAGCTGTCCCGCGCTGTGGTAGAGAAAAGCTCCTTGATCGAATCGGCGAGCGTGCTTTGTGATTCAATTTGAGCGATAAAGCACTGGGCACTTTCGAGTTGCGATTCATCGCCCGACTTCAAGGAATCGATGCCGTCGCGAGCAAACCGAACACAAAGGCCGATGACGTCCTCTACGCGGTCCTGAGAGGATAGGGCCGTACGCCACAAAAACTCGGGGCGCAGCAAGGCCAACGTGCGAGCGGCAATGAACACAAGTTGCCGCGAAGTTAGCTTACTGGTGAGTTCTACTCCGTGAAGTAGCCGAGGGCGCGCCCCCAGTACCAATTCAAGGGGGCTTGAATGCTCTGGCAAAGACGCGATTTCTGGCGCGCTAACTCCCACGAAAGCCGCGGTCCAAGCCAGAATTCGTGCGGGCGTCAACTCTTTCGCGGCTGAGTCGAATAGTGATCCGAGTTTGGTTGTGACCGCGGAGGTTAGCTCGGAGTCCGGCGTCTTGGGTCTTGGGTCTTGCAACCGACTTAATGTCCTGAATATCGATATGTCTACGTCATGGACCAGCAGCTTCTCCGTCAGATCGTTCTCGCTAAGCGCGCGGTCCGCTCGTGCGAGTCCGTCCGAACCCAGAGCGCCCGATCGGCTTTCGTCATCCGGAGTCCCGGCGCCTAACCCAACCAATACCCCCGATGCGAGTGCCGCTAAATCAGAGTCATTTTGACGCATCGCCGCGTCCGAAAGATCCCGCAAAGATTGTAGATTGCGAGGCTCGATCGCCAGTGAACTCTGCAGTGTCGAAGTAGTCTTTGCGTAGGTGTCCTGGGCGGCGAAAAGCTTCATTGCCCGGTATTTCAATTCCTCATCATCGCCGACGGCGACCTCCAGCCTGTCGACGACGCTCACCGAGACATCCAGCGATGGGCCGCAGGCTTCAATCAAATCCAAGAGTCGACTGGCCGCCTGATACCGCATCTCTGGGCTATTGGGCTCGGACAGAACACGCACACAACGTTGCAGAATCTCGGACCAAAGCTTTTGGCGGTTGAGTATCTCGAGGCCAAGCTCGAACGCCTCGACGCCACTCGGATCCGCCACAATTGCCCGATCGACGAAGTTTTGGGCGGAGGTTAGGTTATTGAGCTGGTGGAGCGTAATACTTGCAGACTCGACTAGGACGAGACTCTTTTGCACCGGAAAGGCTTCGAGGACGCTGGCGAGCTTCTCCCGTTGGGCGATACGCGCCCATGGGTCTCCATCGCGATCGTAAGCCTCAATCAGTCGCTCGAGCGTAGGTATGTCATTGGGCGTGACGGCTAGCCGTTCCTCGATCACGGATATTGCGCGCCGAGGGTCATTAGCCTGGTTGAGCCAAATTTCGGCCAGTTTGTCGAGCAAATCGGCTTTTTCATGATTGTCCGATGTCGAATGAAGACGGCGGCGAACGGTCTGACTGAGCGAGTCCCAATCCTGGCGCTCGCGATGGATTTCGTACGTGCCTTTTTGGGCCACGTCATCCTTGGGGTCGAGCGCCAATGTCTCCTCGAATGCCGTTAGCGCATTCGAGGTGTCACCCAACTTGCGATATTGAACGGCGAGACTTGCATAAAGCGTAGACAGCCTTGGATCATTCGCCGGCTTGAGATCCGCAATAAGACGCTCATATTCGGTAATCGCCGAGGCAGAGTCTCCCCTGTACGCTAGTCTATCAGCCCAATCGATAGCGCGGTCAACGGGGTCTTCGAAACTGGGTTGTGACGGCCTCGAGGCTCTTTCTGAGTTGGGGTAAGAGGGTCGAGTTGCACCCGGCAAAGTGTCCTCTGGATCCTGCGGGGAGACGGGTGACACAATTGGCTTTCTCGCGCTGTCCGGGGCGGGTCGTGAGGCTCGCGGCTGACTGCGTGACGATGCGGGTGCGGGACGTTCCGGCAATTCTGGCTGTGGCTTGGGTGGCTGCCGGGCCGCCGCGGGCGGGATTGACGGGAGCTCGTCATCCGTGAGCAGTTCGTCGTCATTGACCTGGGCTCCGGGCTGCGAATCCACCATCATGTCGTCAGGCAATGTGTCCGCGTGACGCAGGAACCCAGGGCGGACTTCGATAGTGGGCATCGACGTGGGTTCGGCCGCGAACGGTTGGGCTTGTACCGGTGGGGCTTGCGCCGGTTCGGGCTGTACCAGCGGGGATTGCACCAGCGGGGCCTGCACCGGGCTCACAATGGCCGATTGCAGCGTGGTTCTGTTGTAAGTGGCTTCCAGATCGGCTTGTCCGCCGAGCAGCGTTCCCGGGAACAGGACGAAGTCCCTTTCGCTAGGCCTATAGTCGAATGAAGGAAGGCTTGCAAAGCTCAGGGGTTCGCCCTGCACGCCGCGGACGACTGACTCGGATAGTACGGCTGCACCGTTAGCTCGAAGCAGCTGCGCATCGAGCGAGAGCAACCAAAGATCGCTCAACCTGAAACAGCCGCGTCGATCCGGCGAATGGCTTTCGGGAAGTGCAACGGACGACATGACGGCGACGTGCGGTGTCGATTCATGCAACCCCGCACAGAGACCGAATGCAACTTCGTTCACCTCGACCGCACCCTCCGCTATCGCAATAGCGTCCATGATGACGAATGCGTGAGTTGTCGCGTTGGCAATGGCCGCCCTCAAGCGCGAAATGGGAAATGCCCGTAGACGCGAGCCGTCCAGGAGCATTGCTGGCCCTCGATCGGGTTTGACGGCTAAGTAACCCGCAAAGTGAACCAGAAGTATTTCTAACCGGCCCGCGTACTCGTCCAAGAGCTTATCTAAGGTTTCGGGCAAATCGCGATTGGCAGGTAAGGCCATGACGTTGAAACCAACGTCACCATTCGATAGGCGCGACTCAACGAGCGAACCTGTATCCTCGAATGCGCTTCTGGCAGGGACAACCCCGTTTTCCCCGTAGATGGATCTAATGACTAAAGCGAGACGCATGGCTGCGGATGGTGTGATTCGAGCAAATCATACAGGTATTTCCCGTAAGCTGATCGGCTATGTTTGGACCACCCGTTCAGTGGTGGCACCGCGATCATGGGCAACACCGGCGAAATCTTTCGTTAATATCGTAACGAGGGGTCGCGGTGAATCCCCGCCCCACGAGTCAAGCGGGACCCGGCGCGCAAAAATTGCTCAAAGACGCGTCGTGTGAACGCAACCATTCACTAGATTCCGATGACGAGCTCATTGACGCTGGGCGAGGCCATCACTGGCGCCCGAAATCCCTTTTCGGGTCGTCCGAACAGGTACCCCTGAAGCAAGGTGGCTCCCAGACAATCGAGGGCGTCGCGCTCGGCCTCGGTCTCGACGCCCTCGCACACGACTCGCGTGCCCAGATCGCGTGCGCATACGGCTATCATCGAGCGCACGATACTCGACTTGCGATTGGACACGTTGATGTCCCTGATCAAAGACATGTCAAGCTTGACGATGTCGGGTTCGAGCTGGCTAAAACTCGAGAGCCCCGCNNAGATCATCGACAGCAATCCGGTACCCGAGCCTGCGCAGGTTGTTCATGCACCCTTGCACGTCATTGACTTGCTCGAGTGATGCGCGCTCGGTGATTTCCAAAACCACCCGACTCGCAAGTTTGGAGAGTGCTGAACCATCGCTAAGCAGTTCTGTGTCGTTCAGATCCGCCGAGTGGAGGTTCACGAAAATGAGTGCATCGGGTGGGGCTTCGTGGATCACACTGGCCACCAATCCGCGGATCTTGCGCCCTAATTCATGCACGCGTCCGAGCCGCTCGGCAGCGTCGAACAACAAGCCCGGATTGCCCATATTGGGTGCGCTCGAACGCACCAAAGCTTCGTACCCGTAAAGGCTCTTATCGGGCCAATCGACGATGGGTTGGAATGCGATCCACAATCCTTTGATCGCAGCGTCGAATTGTCCCGAAAGCCTCGAGTGCTCGCCGGTTTGCCATGCACCTGACGTAAATTCCTCGAGGGCGCGTCGCTTCAAGACCGTAAGTCGATATAGGGCCGCTGCCTCTCGCACGGTGGCGCACAATTCGTCGGGCGCAAAGGGCTTCATCATATAATGAAAGCTGCCCTCATTGACCGCAAGCACAGCACTTTCGAGCGACGGGTGACCCGTAAGAATGATGACCGGCATCTCTCGATCTCGATGCCGAATCCGGCGCAGCAGTTCGAGTCCGTCCATTTCGGGCATCATGATGTCGGTAACAATCGCGTCGAAACGCCGCGCGTCGAGGATATCCAGCGCATCATGGGCACTAGCTGCAGTCGTTACGTTGAAGTCGGCGTTACTGAGGATGCGCCGCACTGCCGTTCGGACCGAGTCTTCGTCATCGACGACCAGTACACAGGCTTTGGTGTCGCTTCCAGCTGGCTCTGCGTTCATGTTAGCTCTGTCNNCCGGCCGCGCCGTTCACCGATGGAAAACCCCACATCGTCAAGCAGGCGCACAAAGCTGGGTCCTTTTGGAATCCACAAAATCTGGACTCGTAATTTAACGCGCGCCGGGTTCGACGTCATTTTCGAGCGCTGCTGGAAGCAAGCTCGTCGACCGAGGTAGACTGTGAATTCAACTGTGTGATTGGCTATTGTGGTATGACTGCACGTGGCCAAAGGTTGTCCCGCGCGCAAGAGACTAGGAATGAGTCGACCGGATGAAAGACCGGGCCTGGTGCCGTATCGGGCCCCTAGAGACACTGGAATTAGTCGAAAGGCCCAAACCGTGAATAAGTCGTTGCAACCGATTGAGACTTCAGCCCAGCGACCCGCCCCGTTGATTTCGGCCCTGGTCCCCCTGCTGCTGCTGGCTTGCGCAAATATCGGTAGTTTTGAGGAATTTTCTGCCGCCACTACGGTAGGCGGTCACAGCCAGGCCGGCGCGGCACCATATGGGGGAGCTTCGGCTAACGGCGGCGGCGGAACGGCGGGGGCGACGAACTTGAACGCTGGAGGCAAGGCTACTGGCGGATATTCTTCGACATCGGCGACCGGCACTGCAGGCGGAACATTCAATGCGACTGGCGGCGCGCCTACCGGCGGCGTGGGAACCGGTGGTGCTGCGACCGGAGGAGTAGCAACCGGAGGAGTAGCAACCGGAGGAGTAGCAACCGGGGGTCAAACGACTGTTGTTGGCCTTCCCACCGGTGGCACCACGGCCGCTTCAGGCTCAGGGGGCGAGTCGACGGGAGGAACAAGCGACACTTGGGGGGAGGCAACCGGAGGTGAAGGGACCGGTGGAGCCCATACCGGAGGGACCAGAGGCAACGGCGGGGCCAAGGCTACCGGCGGCGCTGGCACGGGCGGCGCGCAAGCATTTTGTGGGAATGCGAATCAAGAGTGCTGCGCGGGTGATGTCTGCTCGGCAGCCAATACATTCTGCAACACGGCGACAGGGTTCTGCGTTGCCTGCGGCGCAGCCGGTGGTCGCTGTTGTCCCACGGCTAACAGCTGCACCGGCGGCGGCTGCTGCGTCAACAGTCTGTGCGTTAGCGCAGGGCTCTCCTGCGGTGTCGGCGATGGCCAATGTCAAGGTGGTCACTGCGCCTCTTGCGGACAAACGGGCCAAGGCTGTTGCGGCACGGGCTGTGAATTTGGATTCGAATGCAGTTTGGGATCGTGTCGCGCCTGCGGTGGCGATCGTCAGCCGTGTTGCTCGAACGGCGGTTGGCCGACATGCAACGACGGGGGCGTGTGCGTGGGTGGAGGAGGCGCAGCTGGCGGAACGAATGCCACTTGCAACACAACTTGTGGCGCTGCTGGTCAGCCGTGTTGCACGGGCAGCGGTGGCCCCGGCCCAGGTGCGCAGCTCTGTGAGCAATTGAGCGGCCTTACCTGCCAGAACAACGTTTGTAATTAGGTCCTTTCCAACTGGAACGTCAGTCTCACTCCTTCCGGTTGAGACGTCGACGCCCGCGCACAACTGGATTTCGGACTTCAGGACCTCGGCTAGGTCCCCCTGGTCTGACTAGCCAAGCGTCTTTTTCTCGCGGAAAGCCTCACGGCGATGAGCGACTCGCTTGACAATTACTTGAGTGTCGGACAGGCCGAAGATCACGCGGTAGTTACCGTCACGCAGCCGCCAATTGCCGCTCTTGCCCGCGAGGTGGCGAACGTTGCCTTCGCCCGTCTCGCAATAGCTGACCATCTTATCGACGGTGCCACCACTCGCGTGTTTGGGTACCTTGGCAAGGTCGTCACAACTCGCCTTGCTCCAAACCAGAACCCTCACAAACCAAGCCTTCGCTTCAATTCGACCGTGGTAATTACATCGCCCCGAGCAATATCCTTGTCAGCTTGGTCCATGGCCTTGATGTCCTCTTTAGTCAACGGCTCATCGTCGACGGGAGCGTCGAGCAATGAGCGGGTGACGGGGTCGAGCTTCCTCGCGACTGGAGCCATCGAGTCGGGAGTATGGCGCATATCTGTGCCAAAGGCGACCGGGCCGAACTGCGCCGCGTTTTTCGCTAAAAACCCCGATAATCGTAAGGCGCGTTCATGCGCTGATGTCACCTGGGCAAGACGACGCCCTGAAGCCCAGAGCCATTCGAGGCCGGAATAGGTCGGGATAACTAGCTTGCCGTCTAGGGATATTCTAGGTCCGTGCCCTTCGGAGCCCATGGCGTGCACCGACCAACAGGACCACGCTAGCGATTGCGAGAAGCCCCGCGATGCGCCCGCCGGTTTGGCCATGATTACGGCTGAGGCTGCACCCAATCACACCGCAGGTAACTTCTTTTTCCACGTATTCGGTGCGTCGCAAGGCTGTATCGGCCGGCGGCTGCGTGAGCCAGATGTCCTGGGTCAGACTGCCAGAATAAAAGCTGAGGTCGGTTTCAGTAAGCCAATCACCCGCGCTGCCAATTTTTGCAACCATCGGCTCTTGGGTGAGGTTGTCCGTCGTGAGTGCACCCGCAAAGCGCAGGCTTTGAGTTACTGACGCTAGCTCGTGGCTCGACACGGTAAATAAGCGCCAAGTAAACGAGTATGAAGTGTCACTGGCCGCGGCGATGCGCGCCGGAATAACGGCCTGTGATGTTGGAAAGGAGAGTTGAATTGGGCCGAAATCGCCGCACAATTTGTAACCGCTGGGCGGCGCGTTGGCCCCTGCGGTTACACTAAAGGCCACGAAGTACCATCCTGCTTGCACATAGTGATCGAATGCTGGCTGTGCGCTTGCGGGGTAGGGGAACTGGTTGGCGTCCAGCCAATCCGTAAAACTCGTTGCCGAATCCGCCTTCAAGAGTTGCCATTGAAATTGACCGACTTGGCCGGTGCTAATCACGTTGACGCCGTCGCCGACGGACCCCGCCAGCTGACTGCCATTGCTGTCATCGCCCTTGCTGCTGCCTGAACCGAAACCCCGACTCGCGCATACCTCTACGGTCTCGACGCGGGGAGCGGTGATCGCTTCGAGCTCGCTCACGAGGTCCGAATCTCCGAGCGTGGGATTTTGAGTCAAAGTGCTGGGCACGGGAAGTATCAACCCGAAATCCGTCGAGCTGCCGCAAAAATGAGGCTTGAAGATGTATGTCTCGACGCCGCCGCGGAACGTGAGCACGATCTTCTGAGAGGGATTAATCGTCACCCCTTGACCAAAGCCACCGCCACAGGCATAGGTCGGTAGGCTCGTGAAAAGCAATAGTAAAGAGAGAGTGCATAGGAATAGGCGCCGCATGACTCAGCCTCCCTTCCCGTATGCGCAGCGAAACCCGACATTGTAGGCCCAAGCCGAAGGGACTGTCGCCTTGCGACACGAAACGCGAAGACTNNTAGTACGTGGAGTCATACCTGTCCGCGACCCATTCCCAGACATTGCCCGCCATATCGAAAGCGCCCACTTGACTCTTTCCGAGCGGCCGGCGCCCGACGCGATCCGTGTCACCGAGGCAACTCTGCGAGCCGCCCATATTCGCCAAACTGCAATCCGGTTCCCGTTCGCCCCAGGGAAACCTCGAAAGAGACGGACTCGGTCCCCGCGCGGCCTTTTCCCACTCAGCTTCCGTGGGAAGCCTTCCCTTCTGCTCATGGCAATAGGTCTCTGCCTGATGCGCGTCCACGAAGACCACCGGAAAATCTCCATAGCGATCGTTATCGAAGTAATCGGGCCGCAGATGCGATGACAACAGTTTGGGCCGTTCGCACACGCCCAACTTTACACAAGCTTTATAGCGACGATTCGTCACTTCGAATTTGTCCAAAGAGAAATCAGATATCCAAACGCGATGCCGCGGCTGTTCGTCACTGGCGCCCTCTCCGGGCGGGCTACCCATGATGAACTCGCCGGCTCCAACGAGAACCCTCCCATCGCTTTCAATGGGAGTGACGCAGCCCAGCGCATCATCCACGTCGCCATTGCAATCATCGTCGCGGAAGTTGCAGATCTCTTGCTGCCCAGGGTGCACCCGCGAATCTTGATCGTTACAATCCGGGCCCTGCGCGCAGCCGCGACCAAAACCATCACCGTCGCGATCCTCGCAACCCACGTTCACTGCGGCCCGGGCCGACCCGTTGTTTTCAGCCGCACTCGCCCGCGCGACCCTCGAGGAGCCCCGCATCAACACCGCCGAACCGAGACAAACAAGACATACCCCAACGCCCAGTGGCACAAGATGGCGCATAATTCCCGTACCTTTCCACATAAACCCAAGCTACTCGCACGAAGCGTGCCGAAACGACCAGAAAGCAATGCTCAACGCAGTTTACCGCAATATCTGTGCAAAACCTAGCCCAAACGCCCGCTGATTCTACCGCGAACTCGGCTCATGTGCATTCTGATTCTGTCACGGCGGCACGGAACAGTCGAGTCGCGCAGTTGCCGGCGCACTCGAACCAGAGTTCAATAGCATCGTGACGCGGTTGCAATGCGGCCCGCGCCAAGCGCTTGGTGGATCGTCAAACCCTACTGTACGCCGAGTATGCCATCACGACAGGGTTACGACGGATGTCAGTGCCCAATATCGGCAAGTAGCGACGGCCCCAGATCCCATCGCGCGGCGCTGCCCGCGCGCGAGACTCGGCTTTTCAGTAAATGGCCTTCAGCCGACAGTGTCGATCGCCGTCGACAGGCGTCCGGGAGCGAAAGTGTTGGGCCGGGCCGCGTTTTGGAAGTAATGTACCCGACGCCTTATCGCGGCCGCGTACGTTGAGGAAAATCATGCAAACGCTAGCTAATCGGCGACCTCTGAATACCGGGTTTGCTTTGTTGTCGCTGAGCGCGCTGATCGCGTGCTCCGGTTCGGACGGCGGCGGTAGTAATGGTGCAGTGGGAGGCTCTACCAACGGCGGCTCGTTAGCAACTGGAGGCGCGGCATCGCCGGGTGGCAGCTCGACGGGCATCGGCGGTGCAACTGGAGTCGGTGGCGCCGTTGTTACCGGAGGCGCAGTCGGCGTGGGGGGCAACTTGAGTACCGGTGGGTCACCAACCACAGGCGGCAATCCCGCTGTGGGAGGTACGCCGAGCACCGGTGGTACCCAAGCAACGGGCGGCACATTGAGTACTGGCGGCTCCAAGACGAACGGTGGTGCCACATCAACCGGCGGCACCCCGGCTATCGGTGGAACACTGAGCACCGGTGGAACCTTGAGCACGGGTGGAACCCCGAGCACCGGTGGAACCAAGACCAGCGGCGGCACCACAGCCACGGGTGGTTCAAAGACTACTGGCGGAGTATCCGCAACGGGTGGCACCAAGGCTACCGGTGGGGCAACGGCGACTGGTGGTTCCCAGGGAACGGGTGGTTCAACAGGCAATTGCCCTGCACCCAACCCCAACCTGTTTGCAATTGGCGTGGACATCTCGAACATGGAGACTTCGACGGTCGCCAACAGGGCAGCCTTGCTCACGTTTTTGAAGTCGCACGGAATCAACTACGTACGGCTGCGCACGTTCGTCGATCCTAGAGCCTCCGATGGTTACGACAAGACGAACGGTTACGCTGACCTTGCGCATACCGTTGCGTTTGGCAAGCAAGTCAAGGACGCGTGCATGGGCCTGTTGGTAGATTTTCACTACAGTGACAACTGGGCCGATCCCGGCAAGCAATGCGTGCCAGTCGCGTGGCAGACTTACACGACGATTGCCCAACTCGCGACTGCTGTTCACGACTACACGGATAACGCCATCACACAATTGATTGCCGGCGGCGCGCGACCCGACATGGTGCAAATTGGAAACGAAGAAACCCCCGGCCTCCTCATTCACATCTGCGACAGCGGTGGGCTGCCACTGGCAGGCAACGCCGGCTACAACAAGGTCAACGGTGCCCTATACCTCTGGTCCATCACCGACAACAGCGCGCCTCCCGGTGGCACCGGCGGCCCCGTTGCGGGCGGATGGACCAACCTGGGTCAGATTCTGAACGCCGCCGCGAACGGCGTCAAAGACGTCGACACCGGCATCAAGATCGCACTGCACCTGGACCGTGGCAATGACCTTGCATCCAGCCGTGACTTCATCAGCAACGCGCAGTCCAAGAATGTTCCGTTCGATGTCTTCGGCGAGTCCTGCTACTCTGGCACTCAAGGTCAACCCTCGGACTGGACAGCGACGTTCAGCTCGCTTGCGACTCAGTTCCCCACCGTGAAGTTCATGATCGCCGAGTACAGTGGCGCGCAGCGGGCTGCCAACGACGTCATGTTCAATATGGCCAATTATCGGGGGATTGGCACTTTCAATTGGCAGCCCTCGACACTCTGGACTGGATCGGGGCCCAACTACAACTCCGGGACAGACATGCCGATCTACGATCAGATGAAGATCGATTACGCGAGTCGGCTCTAACTCGTCACTCTTGAGCTGACTTTTCAGAATCCCGTTATCAGCCGGGGCACCGTGTCTCGCCGGTTCCGAGCCGCTGTGGCATCAACAAAAACTGCAAGCGCAGACTTTGATCCTTGTTGTCGCAGCGGCACGGAAAGCATGCTGGTGCCTTGACCACAATCGCCGCCACGGGCTCCGCAAGAACAGTGAATCGGGTGAAGCTCGGGTGAACCCTAGGAATACCCAGAGGGGGGTATACGAAGAGCGAACGCACAGCGAACTCAGAGCGAACCTACGGTGAACCCAGAATGCCCCCAGAGAGGGCCAAACGGGCCCTTGCGACTGGGGTTTACCCTGGGTGTTCCCGGGGGAATACCTAAGCAAGTAGCGAGGACCGAGGGAGCAACGATGGTCGAGTGGCCGACGTTGGTGCGCGCGCTGATCACCCCAAATCCTTTCCGCACTTCCGTCCTAGAGAGGATGGCTCAGGAAAAACCCAGGCACCCCCTAGTGTTCTTGTCGAGCAGAACCCACAGCCTCGACCAGCCGTCGTGGCGCGTGTTTTCGGGAATGGGCTGCAACGCAGCTGATCGTACACCCGTGGTGTACGGAATCTCGGCCCACTTCGTGGCACGCCTGGTTGCGATCTGAGATCATTGTGATGTGAGCCGCAACGATTCGCCTCGCAACCTATTCTCGTATGACGACTACCGGGCGTATCTCAGGGACATTTACACCGACCGCAAGCAACGCGGTCTTTCCCATCGGGGCCTAGCTCGGCGCGCAGGACTCAGCTCGCCGAGCTTCCTGAAGGCGGTGATGGATGGTCAGAAGAATCTCGCGCCAGCAACGGCCAAGCGCGTCGCACTGGCACTGGGTCTCGCGGGCGATGCAGCCGAATATTTTCGGTTGTTAGTCGTCTTAACCCAAACGAGTGATCCTGCAGAGCGCCGCGCAGTCCAAGTGAGCCTAGGCAGGCTTCGACGTTATCAAGACGTGCAGGCGCTCGCGGACGCCAGCGATGCCTATCATCGGCACTGGTACCTGCCCGCGATTCGCGAATTGTCACTGACAGATGTTTTTCGAGCGGATCCGAAGTGGATTGCTCGGGTGCTAACTCCGAAAATCCTGATCCGCGAAGCCAAGCTTGCGCTCACTACGCTCGAACAGCTCGGCCTTCTGCGCCCCGACGAATCAGGTTTACTGCGTGCCGCCCATCGACAAGTGGGAACGGAGCTCGAACCCAACAGCGATCAGATCGCCGACTTTCACCGCGCGATGATTGCCCGAGCCTCACAATCGCTCTCGGACGTGCCCCGCCCGGAGCGGGACGTTTCATCGATTACGCTGAGTGTCGATGCATCGGGCCTACCTGCAATCAAGAAACGAATTCAAGAAATCCGTCGCGAGCTGCTGGATGAATTCGACGCGGGCAAGTCTGGTGTGCAGGTTATTCAAGTGAATTTTCAGCTATTCCCGTTGTCGAAGCGAATTGACGAGGAGACCGAGCAGACATGAAGTATTCATTCTTGCGAGTCATCTGTCCTTCTTTGGTCTTGGCTGTAGTGCTCGGATACATCGGCTGTACCGCAGGCACCAATACTGGCAATGGCACCGCCGCTGGTACAGGTGGCGCGTCGGGATTTTGCACCTATATGCCTTGCTTGTACTCCGCCAATGCCACGGGTCCGGAAGGTACAACTTACCGCGGCAGAATATCCGCGATCACCGTTGCGAAAGATAGCTATGCGCAGTCCCTACCCAACCCACCTGTAGCGGAACTGTTGTTCGTGGGCAGCGAGGTGGACCTCTCGGATGCGGGCTGTCAAGTAGTGGAGTCCGGCGTGATCGATCAAGTGCGGATATTTATTTCAACCGCAGACAGTTCGATTGACGCTTCCGGCACGTTGCATGTGCGAAGCGCGGGCCGCAACGACAGCTATGCAGCCGGGCCAGGGGACACTTACAACCCACCCAATCCCGGGTGGGCAGTAGATCTCACCTTGACCGTCGACGGCAAGCTAACGGCCACGCTTTCTTTAGCGTCGGCGGACCCGTCAGATGCGGGCGCGGCAGTGCAAGAATTGAAGATCAACGGACCACTCGATCCGTCATGTGTTCCTGGCCCCGACGGTGGGGTGATCCCTGCGAGTATTTCGGTGAGCGGTGGGGGCACCTTCAGCTTCCCTTGTTGGCAACGTAAAGGATGTTTTGATTGGAGCGATCCGGCACAGTAACCGGCATCGGGAAGCTTCGTGTCCAAGTGCCGTCAATACCAAATTAGTTTCGGCGGAGGTCCCTTGGAGTGCAAGATTTCACTCCGCGGCGTTGATGGCGGTATCGCTTGGCGGTTCATCCACTAGTGGAGCATCGGGCGGTTTGAGGGTGATGTGCGAATCACGGCTGCCGGATTTCTTGTGCGCCAAGCGTTCGACGAATACGAATAGCGCCGGAATAAAGAAGATTCCGAGTAGCGTGGCGGCAAGCATTCCCGAGACCACCGCCGTTCCGAGCATCCGCCGCGCCGAGGCACCTGCTCCGGTTGCCGACCAGAGCGGTGCGCAACCCAAAATGAATGCAAATGACGTCATCAAGATGGGCCGGAGTCTGAGCCTTGCCCCTTCGAGGGCGGCATCCAACAGCGGTCTACCCGCTTCGAAGCGGGCCTTGGCAAATTCCACGATGAGAATGGCGTTTTTAGCCGTAAGACCTATCAATACGATAAGCCCGATCTGCGCGTACACATTGTTGTCGAGCTTACGCGAGAGTAGCCCTAGGTATGCCCCGAGCACAGCAACAGGTGTGCTGAGAAGCACGCTAAACGGGAGTGACCAGCTTTCATACAATGCTGCCAATATTAGGAAGATGAAGATCAGCGATAAGCCTTGGGTCTTTGTGGCACTCCCTGCCGCAATTTTCTCCTGATATGAAAGGGCATTCCATGCGTATCCGATTTCCGTCGGAAGGGTTTGCGCAGCCACTGCTTCGAGGGCATTCAGGGCATCCCCCGAACTATAGCCTGGAGCGGGCGTTCCCATGATCTCGACGGAGCGATACATATTGAAACGGACCGTATATTCAGGACCAGTGATCTGCCTCACTCTTACGAATGAAGAGAGCGGGACCATGTCGCCCCGTGAATTTCGAACATAGAAATTGCCAATATCCTCGGGCTTAACACGGTAGCTGGGTTCGGCCTGCAAGAACACGCGCCACTGCCTGCCGAAGCGCGAAAAGTCATTGATGTAGGAGCCGCCCAGGAACGTCTGAAGCGCGTTGTAAATCTCAGAAACCTGAACTCCTTGCTTTATCGCCTTATCCTTGTCCACGTCGGCAAAAAGTTGAGGTACGGCTGGCGAAAAGTTCGGGCGTACGTTCTGAAGCTCGGGACGCTTGCGCGCTTCGCCAATGAATTTCATGACGTTTTGGGCCAAGAACTCGTAGCTGCCGCCACTTTTGTCTTGAAGCATCATACTAAAGCCGCCAGCCGCGCTGATGCCGGGAATGGCGGGGGGCGCGACGGCAAATATGCGCGCTTCCGGGATGGCCGCGAATTTCTTATTCAAGCTCGCGATAATCGAGGTAGAGGTAAGATCGGGTGATTTGCGCTCGTCCCAGGGAGCAAGACCGATGAACGCTAGACCGGTATACGGTGCGGCCGTTCGCGTGAAGATGCTAAAGCCAGCCACACCGTTGTACGTGCTGATGCCGGCTTGATGGGCAAGTATCTCGTTTATTTTTGTATAGACGGCACCCGTACGTTGTAGGGATGCACCATCAGGAAGCTGTACGCCGACGATAGCGTAGCCTTGGTCCTCATCGGGAATAAAGCCCGTGGGCAGAGTCTTGCCGAGAAAACCCGAGACCGCAGTGACTCCGCACAGGAGTATCAGCGGAATTGCGAGCTTTCGAACCAGCCGACGATTGACGGAAATGTATCCGTCGGTGACCCGATTGAAACCTCGGTTGAACGCACCACCCAGTCGCGCGAACATGCTCGTTGCGGGTTTTCGCGGGCGAAGTAGCAAGGCGCTGAGCGCCGGACTGAGCGTGAGCGCATTGAATGCCGATATGAGTACGGATAGAGCGATCGTTAGTGCAAATTGCTGGTAAAGACGGCCAGTAATGCCGCTCATGAACGCGACGGGGATGAATACCGCCGCGAGTATCAGGGCAATGGCAATCACGGGGCCCTGCACCTCCGACATCGCCTTGGACGTCGCTTCACGCGGGCTCATGCCCTCCTCGATGTGATGCTCGACCGCCTCGACCACGACAATGGCATCATCGACAACGAGACCAATGGCCAGCACGAGGCCAAACAGCGATAGCGTGTTCACCGAGAAACCGAGTAATGGGAAGAACGCGAATGCTCCAATTAGGGAGACTGGCACCGTCAAAAGGGGGATGAGGGTTGCCCGCCAGCTTTGCAGGAACAGAAAGACAACGAGAACGACCAGTAGAATCGCTTCAATCAGCGTCTCGACTATTTCGCGAATGCCAGCCGTGACGGGCCGAGTCGTGTCGAGGGATACCTTGTACGCAACACCCGGCGGAAATCGCTTGGCGAGCTGATCCATCGTCGAGCGAAGATTCTTGGCCACGTCGAGCGCGTTGGAGCCCGGTGCCTGAAACGCTGCAACGACAGCCGCCGGTCGACCATTGAATGTGCCGTATTGCTGGTACGTCAACGCTCCGAGCTCGACGCGCGCGAGATCCTTCACTCGCACGCTGGAACCGTCGGGATTCTCGCGGACAATGACATTACCGAATTCTTCGGGCTCGATGAGCCGACCCTGGGCTCGCATCGTGTAAGTTAGCTGCTGACCGGCGGGGGCCGGTTCTGCGCCGAGTTGACCTGCCGGGTTAACTACGTTTTGCTGCCGCAAGGCATTTTGAACGTCCGTAACGGTTAGCCCCAAGTGCGCCAAAATGTCCGGCTTGAGCCAGATGCGCATCGCATAGTCGGACGAGCCGAAGTTGCGAATGTCGCCCACGCCACGGACACGCAAGAGCGCATCATTGATGTTAATGAGGCCGTAGTTGGCAAGAAATGTCGCATCATATCGCGCGTCGGGTGAGTAAAGAGAGAATACCATCAGTGGAAAGGCGAGTGACTTCTTGATTGTAATGCCGAAGTTGCGAACGTCGGGCGGTAAGAAGGGCTGCGCTTGCGAGAAGCGATTGTTGACAAGGACGTTATCGACATCGATGTCCGTTCCGATGTCGAACGTTACAGTCTGGTTCATCGAACCATCGTTGCCATTGGTCGACTGAATGTAGAGCATCCGATCGACGCCGCTCATTTGTTGCTCGATTGGGGTCGCCACCGACTGTTCGATGGTGAGCGCGTCCGCCCCCGTATACGTCGTCGTGAGGTTAATCTGCGGCGGCAAAATCTGTGGAAATTGCGCAACCGGCAGCCCGATTAGTGCGACAAGACCAATCAGTACCGTCACGATGGCGATGACCATCGCTACGATGGGGCGGCGAATGAAAAACTCCGACATTCCGCTCCTTACGGCTTGGTTGTAGGCGCAGGTGCCTGAACCGGATTGACGAGTGAAGCCTCGCTGACCTTCTGCACCCCCTCCACAACGATGCGATCGCCATCCGAGATTCCAGAACTAACGACTCGCTGGCCTTGCGCGCTCGGCCCTAGCTCGACGCGACGCAGGTGCACCTTGTTGTCGGGACCGATGACTGCAACAGAGTACGTGCCTTGCACTGAAATGAGCGCCTTTTCTGGCACCAGCAACGCATCTTTCCCCTCGTTCTGGCGCCTCATGCGCACGTGCGCATACTGCCCCGGCCTGAGCGTGAGGTCCGGGTTAGGCACCAGCGCTTGGACCTGCAACGTGCCAGTGCTCGGGTCCACCTGACGGTTCGCGGTAACGATAACACCTCGATGCGAATAAGTACTTCCGTCGGACAGCACCAGCTCGAGTCCGGTGTCGCCATTGTCCGCGGTAGTTCCTGAGGCAAGCTTTGCGAATTGCTTCTTGGCCCAATCGAGGTCACGTATTTCGAGATGCTTGAAACGGTCGGGGTAGCGGACGTATTCCACCTCGCTGATCGGAAAGTTCACACGGATCGGGTCCAGTTGTGACACGGTCGTTAGTAAGGTTGGGCCGTCCTGGCCCACGAGGTTTCCGACACGCACGAGTGCGAGCCCCGCTACTCCGGAGATCGGCGAGCGAATCTGAGTATATGAAAGACTGAGCTGCGCCTGCGTGCGCTGCGCCTCGGCCCCTTGCACTTGACCGGCCGTATCAGCCACGCTTGCCGTCGCGTTGTCGAGTTCCTGCCTCGAGAGCATCCCGGTATTGAACAGCCCTTGGTCTCGTTCGAGCTCGATCTTATTCTTGGACTCTGCGACCTTTGCGCGCGTGAGGTTGGCATTGGCCGAAGCGAGCGCCGCCCCGTAT
Source organism: Myxococcales bacterium (assembly GCA_003154095.1). Taxonomy (GTDB): domain Bacteria; phylum Myxococcota_A; class Polyangia; order Polyangiales; family Polyangiaceae; genus FEN-1139. The sequence continues at coordinate 26,719 of PMCK01000072.1, forward strand.
TCAGTGGGCTCAATCGTGAATAACGTCTGACCCGCTTTGACGAATGCGCCGTCTTTGTAGCTCTGCGTCTGCAGGAAGCCCTTGACTCGAGCGCGAATATCCGCATTCACGTACCCGTCGAGCGAGCCTACGGCCTCGATGTAAAGGGGCAAATCGTGGCGTGATACGTTCGTGTAGTACACCGTGGGCGGGGGAGGGGCATTCTCTGCCTTGTGCGCCTTGGCTTCGGTACACGCAACGCTTGCCCAAAGCCCGAGGCTCATAACGAACGCGCGAGAAAGCAGGGTACCCGGTAGACTTTGCATGTTCATGTCATAAACCTCTACATGGGTGGCGGAAGGGCTCGTATTGACAACGCGACTCGGCGTTGAAACATGCAGTAAGGGTGCAAAACGAATGTTTCAATACGCGCACTCCGCGTTGACGAGGTACGCGTTGGCGCGCGCCTGGGCCACTTGAAAGTCGAGCAAAGCTAGGCTAATTTCCGACTGGCGCAGCGCCTGAGCGGACGTGACGAGATCGAGGCTGGTGCCCAATCCCTGCAGGTAGCCGCTGCGTGTTCTCTGATCGACACGCGCCGCCAAATCGCGCTGCTCGCGCACGACGTCGCGTGACGACTGAAGTACCGTGACGGCGCGCTCGGCGCGCGCCGACGTTACGATTGCGTTGATTCGCGCCGCTTCGAGCGCTTGCCGTGCTTGCTGAACCGCCGCTTGCGCATCGCGTTTTGCGCCATAGCGAGCGCCCCCGTCGTAGAAAGGTACGGTGAGTGTGCCCTGAACCGCCAA
>PMCK01000552.1 GCA_003154095.1 Myxococcales bacterium
CACAGGTCGATATCCGACCCCGCGTTGAGCTCCAGGCCCCCTAATTTTCCCATTCCCAGCACCACGAACTCAGAAAGCGAGCCGTCGGCGGTGCGAGGCGGACCGAACCGATTCGAAACATAGTCGCGGGCTTCCGTGCATGCGACATCGAGCAGCGTCTCCGCGAGCCAGGAGATTTCCCGTGCCGTAACTACAAAGGGAGCTCCCCCCAAGGTATGCGGGAGCAATTCTCGCAGCGCAATGCGGGCGCGTTCGATCCAGGCCCCTTGACGAAGTGCTAGAAGCGTATCGTTTCGGTCGCTGGGGACTTTCAGCCGCGATGTCAGCTGAGCGAGGAAGTCGGCGCGTGTTCGAGGAATGCGCCAACCATCGCTTTCAATTTGAGCGAGTCCCTTGAGCTGCCAATCCGATCGAGGAACGAAAGGAGGGAATGCTGCACCAAGGACGGTGGCCACCATCGAGCCAGCTGATTGACCAAAATCGCGAGCTAGCTGCGCGGCGTTGTCCCCGTCGAGCTGACGGGCAAATTGAAGTAGAGAATCGCGGGGTTCAGTCAACGGAGCAGCCAAAGCAAAACTGACGGACAACGCGGGAAAATGCTAGGGACAGGACGAACAAGATGCGATTTTTGTGTATCTCCGATATTCACGGTAATGCCGACGCTTTGCGGCAAGTTTTCGCGGAAGCGGAGAATTGGGGCTACGACCAGGTTTTGGTTTGTGGTGATTTGTGCTTTCCGGGCCCTGAGCCTCTGCAGGTGTGGAAGATGCTCGTAGAACGCAATGCGCTGTGCGTGCAGGGCCTTTCCGACAAAGCAGTGTCGCAGCTCAACCCCGAGCGGCTGCTGAATCGCTTTCCGGAGGAGCAGGAACGGATTGAACAACTTCGGCGTACGCGACAGGCCCTCGGGGAAATTATCGTGGCACGTTTAGGGCAGCTTCAAACGATTGCGCGGCTGCCACTGGAGTCAGGTCATGAGATGATAGTGGTTCACGGTTCACCGGCCGATCCCTCGGAACCCTTTGCGTTCGATCAATCGGACGAGGAAATGATGGCGCTCATCGGCGATGACCCGGCAGACATCGTGATTTGTGGCGGCAGCCACAGCCCGTTTCAGCGTCAAATCGAAGACTTACGGATCGTGGGAGTCGGATCAGTGGGTGAAGCTCCAACGCCCGGGATCGCGTATGCAACTATCGTAACTAGCCTTCAGATTTCTACCAGCGTCGAGCAGTATCACGTTGATTTGACTTAGCCGAATTCTAGCTATCAGCTATCAGACTTCAGCAATCAGGATTTCAGAATTCCGGCTGACAGCTGATCGCTGAGAGCTGAGAGCTGATGGCAATCAGGTTTTCAGAATTCCGGCTGACAGCTGATCGCTGAGAGCTGATGGCTAAAGGCGGGTGGCTTTGCGGGCTCGTTCTATGAATTGAGCGACGCGCTCAGGATCCTTGACGCGAGGACTTCCGCTTAGCTCGACACCACTAGCTACATCCACTCCCCAAGGATTCACCAACGTAATCGCTTCATGCACGTTGTCCGGCGTTAGGCCACCCGCCAGTACAATCCGACGGTGTTTGGCAATCTCGACGACCCAATTCCAGTCAAATGTGGCGCCAGTGCCGCCCGATCTTCCCCCAACGCAGGCATCTACCAACAGGGGCTCCCCCGGGGCCTGCTGCAACCGTTCAACATCGTCGGATGCGGCAAGGCCAAAAGCGGCATAGGCCCAGGGCGGCAGGTCCAGTCCAGCTTGGCCCATCTTGTCAAAGTGAAACTGGACCCGATCGAGCGCTATCTCCTCTTTCACTGCCGTAGCACGAGCCGGGGTTACATCCTCCATCACCCCTACCAGTTCAACGCGGCCGCGTACGCTGTCGACAATTGATCGGGCCTGATCGACCGTTATGAATCGTTTTGAACGCGGAATGAAGTTTAGACCAATCGCGTCGGCCCCTGCACTCACTGCAATTTGCGCAGATTGTGTATCACAGACGCCACAGATTTTGATCCACATCGAACTGTCGTTTTACTTACGTAATCTTCAATAGCTCTTTGACGGTCGCTATGACCTGAGGCGCTTGAATGGGCTTGGTAATGTAGGCGTTTGCACCCAGTTGAAGTGCCCTTTGTCGATCCTCTTGCGAGCCTTCGGTCGTAATGATGACAATCGGAGTGTCTTTGTGAAATGGATCGCTGCGCACGCGCTTGACGAGCTTTAGCCCATCCATAATCGGCATGTTGATGTCGGTGACGATGATATCATAGCGGGCTGACGCGAGTTTTCGGAGGCCGTCCACTCCGTCGTCAGCTTCAGTGACACGCAAGTTCTTTACGCGTGCTAGTGCGAACACGAGCAACTGCCGCATCATGGGAGAGTCTTCGACTATGAGGCAAGAATATTCGGCCATTGTGGAAGTCACACGCTGAGGTCCATGAATGCTTCAAGTCCGGGAATTCGGCGCTCGGCTGCCGTAAATAGGCTGGCACTGACTAAAGCGGCCGCCGCCTGACGCCGCAAAAGAGTAAACAGCTCGTAGTCCAGGGTAGTAAAGCGGTTTTTCTGCGCCAATGTCGAAAATATCGCAATTACGCCAATTACCCGGTCATCGACCGACAGCGGCAGTATTGCCGGTGGATTGCCGAGCGTTCCTCGACTTGGATCCCCTTCCTCATCGATGGAGGCGTCTCCGCTTTGGTGAACCTGGCCGATACGGGAGGTGCGAATCGGCTGGTTCACGAGCGCATCGCCAGATACCCCTTCGGCGGCTATCGGGACGAGTTCGGTCCCTTCCTGATTGGCGAAGTAGATGACATATGCCTCTGCACCGACCAATTGGGCCAACACTTCCTTGATTCGGCGCATGACTCCGCGTGGAGAAAGGCTGGCGTGCAATTGATTGCTGGCAACGAATAGATTGGCGAGATTCGAAAATTCGCACTCAACTTGTTGAAAGCGTTCACTAAATTGACTGCTATTGGCTTCGACTTCCTGAACATGGGAAAGCAGCTCCTGCTTTTCTTGCTCTAAACGCTCAATCTTGCCCAATAGTTCGCGAATCGCGTCATCCGCTTCGACTTTCGCTCGAAGTACGGCGTTGTCGCGCTCCAATTCCGCGACGCGCGACACCAGCCGCTCGTGCTCGTTGACTACTTCTTCGGTCAGACGCGTACCGCGACTGAAACTCTGAAGCAGGTTCTCCCGTTCTTTGTGCAGATCCGTGGGCGCACGATCACTTGGAGGGCCAGTGCGGTTGTGTTTGGAATCGGGCATGAGGCGTAAGACAGCGGGAAGTCGTCGTCCGCTCTGTGTCACGCTATCACGAGCCGCGGCTGCGCGAGAATCGGGCATTGAACCAAACGGTGCAGAAAACTCAAGAAATACGTTCGGCCGGCCATCTTGTTGCGCAATTGCGCCCTGGGCACAATTTAGTTTCAATCATCATAATTTTCTAGCGGATCGTGCCCCCAAGAAGCCGCCATTAGGGACTATGATGAAGGGTGCCCATGGCCGACGTCGAAATGCCAACGGACTTTGAGGCGATCCAACGGCTGCTCGAAATGGGTGACGTGGAAAATGCCAAAGAGATATTGGGAGCTGCCGATGAGCAGGACGAGGCCTATGCCGTCTTGCGCCTCAAGCTGTCGATGCTCGAAGGCTCGATTGCTCCCGCTGCGGCGCTACAAAAACTGATTCAGTTGATGCGGCGTCAGCCGAATTGGCCCGGTGCTCGCGCACTTTTTCAAGAAGCCTCGCGTTTGGCGTACGCCGAAGGCCAATCCTCTGTGTCGCATTCCCACCACCCGCCACCGGTTCGCGAAAAGTAATTGGCCAGGCAACCTTGGCGGAGAGCAGTTCGCAGGGTCGGGGCCTAGCTGATCCATTCACGAAGCGGAGTGAGGATTTTTCGCTCGACACCGCGTAGCGCTTTCACGTTACGTGCACCGGTCAGCAACATGGCCATTCTTAATTCTGCTTCGACACGGCGAAGATAGGTCAATGCACCGCTTCTACCTTCGGCGTCAAAAGCTTTGAGCACGGGTCGCGCAAGCCCTGCGGCATGTGCACCCATTGCGACAGCCTTTGCTACTTCGATTCCATTTGCAATTCCACCGGTAGCCACGATTGTTTTCATACCGGATTCGGAACAATACGAAACACTGGCGGCGGTCGGTATGCCCCAATCACGAAATGCCAGGACTGCATCGCGTCGCTGAACCTGCAATCTCTCCGTTTCGACAGCCACCCAGGACGTACCGCCAGCACCAGACACATCCACGTGCATGATCCCCCGCTCTTGTAATCGCCTAGCTACTCGCGCCGAGATTCCGCATCCAGTTTCCTTCGCCATTACGGGCAGTCTCAGATCGTTGGCCAGACGCTCCAGTACGCCCAATATGCCCCGAAAGTCCCGGTCGCCTTCCGGTTGCACCAACTCCATCGCGGGATTGAGGTGAATGCAAATAGCATCGGCTCCAACCGCGTTTGCAAGTTCCGCGACTGCGTGAGAACCCAGTTTTGCCGCTTGGACTCCACCCAGATTGCCAAGCAAAAGAGTATTAGGTGCAACACTACGTATTGAATATGACTCTTGAACTCCGGGATTGATTAGCATGGCACGCTGGCTGCCGACACCGAAACCATAACCACATTCTTCAGCAATGGATGCCAATTCCAAATTGATGGCCCGAGCGCGGTCATTGCCACCAGTCATTGCGGCGATGATGATGGGCGCGCGTAGTGTTTTGCTAAAAATCTGGACACTTGTATCAACTTCATCCAGACTCAGCTCGGGTAGCGCATCGTGCAGAAGTTCGACGCACTCGAACAGATGGGTTTTTCGGAACCCTACGTCCCCGCCAATTGTCAGGTCCAGGTGGTCGTTCTTGCGACTTGTGATTTCGGCCATTGGGAATGAGTGCAACTTTTAGCCGTACCGACGCAGCGTACAACTGACAATGTTGCTCCGAGGCGAGGTTGACGAACTTTCACCTCGAGCATAACGTGCTCGTCCTTGGCCCCCCCCCTACCCAGTTCGCATTTCT
>PMCK01000415.1 GCA_003154095.1 Myxococcales bacterium
GCATGGCGTTGGAGGAGGTCGGCGGCGCGCAGCGCCGACGGGTGGAGGCACCAACACATCAAGTTCACGACGCTCTTCGGCCTGCTTGCAGTCGAACTCGCCGAAGGCCTCTCGGACAACACGCGACACACACTCGCCGGCATCTTCGGCATCATCATGCTGATCTTCGTTTGGAGATCGTTCTACATGATGCGAATTTCGTTGAGTGCAGGCGTGAAGTCGGCTGGCGGAAGTGCCAAGTCTGTGGCGCCGCAGCCTGCTGAGTGAACTGACGCGTAGTCGTAACCTGAAGGGCCTGGCACTTGGTGCTGGGCCTTTTGGTTTTTTGTCGGCACGCGGGACACGGGTTGAGCCGATATCTGCGTCAAGTTCGCGGCTGTGGTCAGAGTGCAGGGTGCAGGGTCAGTGGGTCGTGGGACGAGCGCTGAGCGGTGGGGGTTTTGTGTTGGGTGTGGGGGGTTGGGCGGCCCGCACCACCGATCCCCAACCCATTCCCCCCACACCACACTTCGGAACGCCTAAAAGGGCAGCTCTCAACGTCATCAAGGACGCGGAGTTGATGGCCCTCAGCGCCTTCGCGCTCGAAGGCGGCGTCGTCTACCACACCTACACTTGCTACGACCGCGGTACCGATGGTCTGCACCTTATTTGGCAGCTGCTCGACAGAGCGCCGAAGGGGCGTGATGAAAGTGCATGGAAGGACTGGCCGCTCAAACACGACGAATACGGAGCGACTCCAAAACAGGAACATGGATGTCACCACGGCACACCCGCGTGAGGGACATGCGGCGCCCGTGGGGCTGGACGCCTCACGACGCCGAAGCACCCATTGAATTCATTGTGTCGTCAACAACAGGCGCGCTCTTCGCAATTTGCCACACAATTTGCGAATTGCCTCCACGCAACGAATCTCTTGCTGCACGTAATCGCATAGCGGCCTGCACTATGCGTTTACGGCTCATCGAGGAGAACATCGTAGCAGTTGCAAATTGACTGATTGACACCATGTGTGCACTGCGTCGCATACTAAGTAAGAGATCAATTCGAGTGAGGTAACCTATGCCCAGTCGAGCCGTCGTTGAAGATTTCATCGCCACCATCGAACGCGGAGAATTCTTGGGGGCCCTGTCCAAATTCTACGCCGAAGACATGATCGCACAGGAAAACAACCTCCCGCCGCGCATCGGGCGCGCCGTACAAACCGCCAACGAGGAAGCCGCGCTGAAGCGCATGCGCTTCGACAGCATCAAGGTCGTCTCCTATCTGGTCGACGGTGATCGCGTGGCTATTAATTACCTGTTCGAGATGACGACGGTGCAGGGTGATCGCGTGCGCATGGACGAGATTGCCTATCAACTCTGGCGGGGCGATCAAATCGTGAACGAACGCTATTACTTCGATCCGGCGCAGCGCCAGCCCATTGGGAGCAAAGCAATCGGTAAATTGGCGTCGGAGTAAACAACCAACAGCCGTCCGCGACCCGCCTTGCCCCAAAGTTCGCCAACTTTTGATGCTCCGCAAAGTCCTACGGGAATATCCTTGCGCGGGTGGGGAACTGTAACGATGCCGGCCTTCTCAAAAAATGAAATAACTTCGGCCGACGTCACAGAAACAGCATACAACCTTTGAGTTGTATTGATAAAGGCCCCAAAATGCCAAGCTGCATCAAAAGGAACACAACCTGAGGTGCAGGGTGCAGGGTCAGTGGGTCGTGGGACGAGCGCTGAGTGGTGGGGATTTTGTGTTGGGTGTGGGGGGTTGGGCGGCCCGCGTTGACCCGATGAAACACCCGAGCTTTGCAGTGCCTCGACAGGTGCGGAGCTCGGGTCACGGCTTTAGATCCAGCAGTGCCTTGCCGGTTCCCATGTCGACGGGCACGGACGCCTGCAGGTGCGCAATCAGCCACTTGCCGTCGATCTTGCGGTAGCAAGCTGTAAAGCGCAGCCACAGATCGGTCTTCCGGCCATTCTTCATCGTTCCAGTCAGCAGGTTGAGACTATGGCTGAAGGCCACGTCATCGCTTGCGGTGATGCTCAGGTCGCGGACTTCGTACTGAAGCGGCTTTTCGTACAACTCGAACACCGCGCGCCAGGGCTTCTTGTACGACTCGGCGCTGACATATTGCAGCGGCGGAACGATGTCGAACGCGACGAGGTCCGGCGCGTAAGCCGACATGACGCCGTCGAGATCTTTCGCGCGAACCGCCTTCACCAGGCGGTCGACCAGGTCCCGGATCGCGGCTTCGTTCTTCCTTCGGTCTTCTTCCATGGTCACGGCATTTTGGGATGGGGTTACGGTGCCACCATTGGCTTCATTGGGTCGGCGCGAACAGGCGGTGACGAGCGCGACCAGGCCGAGGCATACAGAGAGCGCCCGACTACGACAACCTGAGCTCACCAACCATCTCTAAGAGCTCGCCCCGGCACCGGCAAGTGCCGATCGCGCCGGATCGTGTCCGGCCATGCCCTGAAACACAGCTGACCTTGGCATTGTGCTGGACTACAAAGTGCCGCCTAACTCCCGCCCCTCCCGCCCTAAGACTGCCGGTAGTTCGAACCGCGCGAGCAAGCTCCAAGTCGGGTTTCGGATATCTATCGCGACGGACAATGCATGCGGCCAAGAAATCCAACGTCCTTTGAGGGACTTATCTTGGCTCAGATGGAACCTCCTCCCGAGCGAACGACGGCGCGACTGTATGTCGATTGAGCGTTATGCTGCAGTCAAGGTCACATCCACCCGTAACCCAAGAGCTCCCGCCACCTTCTCCAGAGTGGCAAGCGTTGGGTTTCCGTCTGGATCTTCGAGTTTTGCAATTGCCTGCTGCGATACTCCAGCGCGACGCGCAATGTCGGTCTGAGTCATGCCGCGGTCTTCACGGAGCCAACGGATTTGAAGAACTATAGCCAACCGAGGTGCGATTGCAATTGATACGCCGCGCTTAGCCCGCGGTCGCGGCGGCGCATGGCCTTGTACCAGGTGCGCTTCTAGCCAACCTTCGAGCGCTTCTTGGCCCATTTGCAGCGCGTCCTTCTTCGACTTGCCAAACGTCTGACAACCTGGACAATCGGGAAAATGCACCAGCCAATTGCGTCCTTCTTGCGTGATTCTGGCACGATATTCCACGAGAATTCTCCTTACCGAAAGCGAAGCCTTGCCTGGCGCTCGATGCTCCGTAGAGTCCCTACGGGAATATCCTTGCGCGGGTGGGGAACTGTAACGATGCCGGGATTGGTCTGGTGTGCGAAGTGATGATGTGAGCCTTTGATTCTAACCATATACCACCCGGCCTTCCTCAAAAATGAAATGACTTCGGCCGACGTCACAGAAACAGCATACAACCCTTAAGTTGTAGTTACAAGGCCCCAAAATGCCAAGCGGCCTCAAAGGCAACTCAGTTGCTCTAACTCGACGCTCCCGAGTCCCCCCGCCTAAACCACCTCCTTCCCGCCACGCGCAGGGCGCTGAAGGCGACCGCGCATGGCGTTGGAGGAGGTCGGCGGCGCGCAGCGCCGACGGGTGGAGGCAGCAAGAGGTACGCTGGTTCGGTTGGTGGAGGGGAAGCGGTAGACGCAAACCCACTCAATCGACTCATCGGTCTTCCCTTTCGCGAACGTTGGCCAATCAACGACGATATCATGGTGCAACTTCATGCACCAGCGAACGAGTCCTTTGCAAAAAAACTAAACTCGAGCAGTCATGGCTATGGAGCGACATCCCTTTCCTTTGGCTTAGTAGTTTCAACGAGCGGTCATTTCGAAACAACTTGTGTTCCTTGCGTGCCATAGAGTACGTATCCGCGTATGCACGCACCACGCACCTTGGTCCTGTATGCAATGAGCTTGCTCCTCGGGTTGACGAGCACTGCGTACGGGCTGGATCCGAGTCAAGAAAGACTAGTGGCGACCGAACTCCCGTCATTCGAATTGCCGAATTCGCCACCTGGTGCTGACCTGGAGTTGGCGATGAAGCATCTCAGTAACATCCTGCGTGCTGATGCACCGTTTACGAAGATGTCATTGGCGAGCGCGGTAGCGCAAGAACATGCGCTCCTGGAACGCTTTCACTCCAGCGGTTCCGTGTCTAGCCTCGTCGTTGCAGACGGAATAGACAAGTTTGTCGTTGGAAGGCACCTTATTGCTATCCAGCGATTGCTTCAGATCGGAGTGGCTGCGGCTGAATGGGCAAAGCCTTCCTCGAATTGGCACTGGCAGCGGACCCAGCTTGGGACTTGGCGCAGGCTACGAATGGTGGGTTGGCAAACAGTGGAGTCTCGGCTTGTCTGCGCAAGTCGCATACACCTTGTTCATGGGGGACATGTCCTTCGGTCTGTTCTATCCCGAATTGGGAGTCAACCTCACTTGGCATTGACAAACACTGCACGGGATCTCTAAGAGTCGCCTTACTTGACCAAAGTCAACTGGCCACGAAACTCCACGAATGAGCCTGCCTTAATGGTTAGAATCGCTGGCCCTCCATCGCAGGTTCCAAACACGATATCATCGTGAACCACCAACCTCGCCATCGTCTGCCCATTGACGACTTGCTGTTGGGCGACGAGCAGAGCCCCATTGCAATTGCCCTTCTGGCTGATGAAAGGGTATGCAATCTCCCCTTGAGCCAGAGTGACTCCATATTTCGCGAATTCGATCGGCGATTCGAGTGAGCCACTTCTTACAACATCGATGTAATCACCATGAATCGTATTCAAGCCGAGAGTCGCACTCCCGCCTGAAGTGCTGGATAGAAGCAATCCGATGAACCAGCTGCATCGTTCCGGAAAGGACTCGCACACTGGCAGCGCCACCAGCGCCATGGCTTCTGGATACCGCGGGTGCCGCTGCATTCGCAGTTCAGCACCGGACTCGAGGGTCGTCTGCCCACTGCGCTGTTGCACATGGTCTACCCATTGCAGGCTCAAGCGGTTTACCAGAGGCAAAGTATCAAACTTGCCCACGAAACTCGCCGTGAGGTAGTTGTCGACTGGAACTGGCACCTCCCGAGATGCCAACTTCGAGCGTAGCTGACTGTCGGGTCCCCCACAGCCAGTCACCGCAAGCATCGTTGCAAGCACCAACAACGACGAAAGCGAACCTAGAGCCCCAATACGGATGACCTGTAGCATTGTTCTCACCACTTGCGCAAAACGATACCGCACCATGGATGAGCGCGATGAATATCCGAAAATGATCGCGCCTTCAAGTGCTAAGTGTAAGTGATCGTCCATTGACGCGACTGAACTCGAGCAACGCGAAAGATCCCGAGCCAACTCACCTAAACCACCTCCTTCCCGCCACGCGCAGGGCGCCAAAGGCGACCGAGCATGGCGTTGGAGG
>PMCK01000605.1 GCA_003154095.1 Myxococcales bacterium
GCGTCGCTCGCCCGCTCGCGACCCGCCCTATTTCAAGTCCAAGGTGCCGCGGCGCAAGCTGGGTGAGCTCAACTGATGGCCCATCGGCGCCGCTCCCAGACCCACGCATTTTGGCGGACTGGGTGAGGCGGAGGTTCATCCTGTGGGGCACGTTCAAAGCGACTTTGCTGTCTTCGACTCCGGCTCACTCACCAATCGTGGCTTGCACCTCGCGCCGACTTTCAATACTGATGGCAGCGTTCAGTTCGGCTGCAAAAGCCCCCTCTCCTCTGGCGCTTAACCCCCCTGCTTGTTCGCCCTATGCGCATTGCACCCATAAAGGCCTATTTCTGACGCCAGCTTCGTGCAGAATTTTGGCTTGCCGGCACGTGGCCTCAGGGCGCGGCGGGGTGTCGCTCGTCCAACATCCTTCGCAAGTGCTTGAGCGCGCGAAAGCAGCGGGTTCCAACAGTTGACACCGGAATGCGTAGCCTCGAAGCAATTTCTGCGTGAGACCGCCGATCTCGAATGCGCAGCAAGAATACGTCGCGCAACGTGGGGCTTAGACGTTCCACACAGTGCCAAAGTTGCGTCGGGTCCACCTTGCGCCAAACGGGTTCTTCGTCCTCGTCTTGTGCGCAGAGCGTCAACAGAAGCGTGTCCTTGGTTGTGACGCGCGCGCGACATTCCCGCGCGCGACGAAGGTCGAGGTACCGGTTACGAAGCGTGACTTGAAGCCAACTGCAAATGCTCGTCGGGCCGAGCCCCCAGGGCAATTTGCGCAAGCTTTTCTCAAAAGTATCTTGGACCAAATCTCGGGCATCGTTGTCGTTGCAGGTAAGCTGGTGGGCTAGCTTGTAGAGGGCCGGGCCATAACGGCGCACAATCGCCGCGTGGTCGATTCGGCGTTGTCCGCGTTCACTGGATGCCGCAACGTTGCAGAACGCCGCCTCAGACAATTGAGATTCCTGTGACCGGTAGTCGGGGCTGGTAAGCATCAACAGACCCTCGTCACGAATGTGAGCGGACGTCGCCAAAACTCGGCAAACGTTGCGTTCGAACCTGACGATGAGCGATACTCATACGTGACAGCGGCATCCGGCGTCGATTGCAGTCAATTGCAGTCAATTGCAGTCGATTGCAATCCGCGGGCAGGGCGGCCAATTCACGTCGCGGCCTGCGTACCAAAAGGCGGATTCTTTCGGAGAAACGGAGTTCTGAACGTCCGACTTGCCGGTGGAGAAGGGAAGATTAGACGAGTCGTACGTCTTAACAAGGGGGGGGAAGTTGCGGCGTGCGATTGCTTAGTCGAACGCAGCAATCTTCAAGGTAGTTGAAAAGTCGAATGCTTGGTCACGGCCGCCGGGTGTTAAGTTTCTCCGCTCGCTGGTTGCTGCGGGAAAGTTAGGCAATTCGCGCGTCTTACTAAATGAATGACCCCCATGCGTGTCATCGGCTCCGCATCATCGGTGAGAACAAGTGCCATTGACGGACGTTTTCGCCCCTCAATGGGCCCAAAGCAAGTAGCGCACCAGTCCAGCAGTCAAAATGCGAGGAGCGCTCATTCAATGGTTCTTGACCGTCGCATTCGGGAAGCAGACAATCGCCATCTGGTTTGCCGTCTGCGTGGTAATCGGGTGGCGGAAGTTGTCACAATTGGGCCGTATCGCGTCCTAGAACCGCTGGGTCGCGGCGGAATGGGCATCGTTTATCGCGCTCGGCACATCAATTCCGAACGTGCCATTGCGCTCAAGACTGTCGAAGTTCCCGCCACCAAGTGGATTGACAGCATTCGCCGTGAAATCCAGGCGCTTACCCGCATTCGTCACCCAGGCATAGTGCGCATCGTGGACCACGGCGTTCACCAGGGGCGCCCCTGGTATGCAATGGACCTAGTCGAGGGAGAGAGCCTGCGACGCTTCGGTCAGAGGCTCTGGAGTCCCTATCGGCGGCACACGGCTGTAGTTCCGTCAACAGAACAGTTGAGTGTGACGGAGGACGTGTCCGCAGATTGGGCCGACTCGAGCTTTGACGACAGCGGGACGCATCGCATAAGGGAAGCTCAGGTTGAGGGGACGCCGCCAGCGGGTGCGGGAGAGCTGGGCGCAATTTTGCAGCTCATGCGCAGAGTTTGCGCGACCCTCGCTTTTCTGCACGGAGAGGGCTTCATCAACTGCGACCTCAAACCAGAGAATGTTCTGCTGGTCAACGACCAGCCGGTCATCATAGATTTTGGGCTAACTGCCCATCATCCGGGTGGCAGCGGTCGTGAGGCGCTCGAGGCTCAGCGCGGGATCTCCGGCACGTTGCCGTATATGTCACCGGAGCAAATTCGGGGGGAATTCCTCGATGCTAGAAGCGACCTGTACGCCGTTGGCTGCATACTTTACGAACTAGTGACCGGAGCTCCGCCTTTCACAGGTGCTCCCCGGGTTGTCATTAGGCAGCATCAGTTCAGCGTACCTACGCCACCTTCCGAGCTTGTCGCCGGCCTGTCACCGGAACTTGAGCGGCTCATGCTCAAGCTGCTCGAGAAGAATCTTACGGATCGGTACGGCTACGCGGATGAAGTGGCAGCCGAGCTTGCGGAACTGAGCAGTGACGCGCGTCGGCTGTCCGAGTTTCCGCCGGCTCGCTCTTACCTGTATCGCCCAAGTTTTGTTGGAAGGGATGCAATTGTTACGCAATTGACGCAGCTGCGGGAGTCCGCAGCCAGCGGCTCGGGCGCATTTGTGCTTTTGGGGGGCGAGAGCGGCGTAGGGAAGACTCGCCTGGCGATGGAGCTGACGCGCTTCATGCCGAGTAGTCAAATGCGGGTCGTCACCAGCGAAGCCTCGTCCCTTGCCACGGAGAGCGCTGCGGCGGTGGCTCCCGCGCCGTTGCACACGCTAAGGACGTTGCTTCAAGCGGTTGCGGATCGTTGTCAGGAGGGCGGGCCCGAGGTGACGGGCTTGTTTCTCGGTCACCGGCGCTCAGTGCTGGCGCTCTATGAACCGCTCCTGGCGCAGGTCCCTTCCGCTGAAAGCATGCCCACGGTCATGCCACTCGGTGCGGAGGCGTCGCGCCAAAGGCTCTTCAAGTACCTTGCAGAAACCATTGCCGCCTTTGCGCACGAGCAGCCCCTGTTGTGGGTACTTGATGACCTGGGGTGGGCTGACGAACTCTCATTGGCCTTCCTGAAGTCCTTGACCGCAGAATACCTCGAAACCCACTCGGTATTCATCCTCGGCGCGTATCGCACCGAAGAGCCCTCAGAAGCGATTGCCGCCATCGCGCAACTCCCTCACGTAGTTCACGTTGCACTGCCCCGTTTAGAGCAGGACGCGGTGCGTCACATGATTGGTGACATGTTAGCACTCCGCGAGCCCATCGACGGCTTCACGAATTTCGTAGCAGAGCAGGCAGAGGGCAATCCATTCTTTGTTGGCGAATATCTGCGCACGGCTGTGTCTGAGCGAATGCTTCACCGAGACCAAGAGCTAAATTGGCAATTGCCAGGCCAAAGCCGTGGAAGCTCGAAGGACTACGAATCCCTGTCGCTCCCACACTCACTGCTAGCGCTCATCGAGCAGCGGCTACGCAAGCTAAGCCCCGCAGCACAACAAATTGGCCTCGCAGCCGCCGTACTTGGACGCGAGGCAAACATCGAAACGCTACGCGACGTAGCGGAACTGTCAGAGGAATCTTCCACAAGTGCAATCGACGAGTTACTGCGACGCCAAGTCTTGGAGCAACCAGAGCCCGAAAGCGTCCGCTTCGCCCACGACAAACTCCGCGAAGTCACATACGCGCAGGCTCCCCCTGAGCACATCCGTGACTTGCACCTGAGAGCCGCCAACGTCATCGAAGCGAGCACACGAGACGAAAAAGACGCGAATCGACTCTGGGCCACATTGGGACACCATTTTGCAGCCGCTCAGCAAGTCGAGCAAGCGGCGCGGTACCTGAAATTGGCGGCTGATCACGCTCGAGAAATTCACGCCAACACTGAGGCTATTCGGCTCTACGAAGAGGCAATTCGGCAAGTCAAACAGATCCTGCTGAGATTAGAATGCGAGCCCGCGCAGTGGCAGGTGACACTAACTGGACTCCATGAGTCTTTAGGGGACGTCTTGTTGCTCTTGGCCCGACATAGTGAAGCCCGCACCATATATTGCCAGGCATTTGAGTCGACGGCGAATGAGGCAATTGCAATTAGAGCGCGACTCTTGAGAAAAACTGGCAAGACTTTGGAATCGCAACACCTGTATGAGGATGCGCTTCGCTACTACGGACTTGCTGAAGACGCGTTAGGCAAATACGACATTGCCGTACTCAAAACTTTTGATGATGAGTGGATCCAAACTCACATAGACAAACTCTGGGTCTACTATTGGCTCGACCGAGTCCCCGAAATGGAGACTCTAAGTCGGGAACTGGCGCCAGCACTCACTAGCCACTCGTCCCCACTGCAACGCGCGAGGTACTTTGACGCCCTGATGAAGTGCAATTTGCGCCGCGATCGATACGTCATAAAGGAAGAGACCCTCGCATTTGCAAGAATGGCGTTTGCTGCCGCCAATGAAAGTCGTGATTGTTCTCAAGTACTAAACACGCAATTTAACCTTGGATTTGTACTACTCTTTGCTGGACTGCCACGGGATGCCATTGTCGAGCTTTTCCAGGCACTGCAGCTTTCGGAGCAAGCTGGCGAGGTCGCCCAACAAGTTCGATGCCTAACTTATTTGAGCATTGCGCACCGGATGTTGGGAAACGTTGAACAAACCTCTGCCTGGGCCACCAAGTGCGGGAACGTTGCAAATGGAACAGGTATGCACGAATACCTTGGTGCAGCGCAAGCAAATCAAGCGTGGGTGTGGCTTAATCGTGGCGAAAGCATGAACGCTGAGACGTGTGCGCTGGAAGCTCTCGAGCTCTGGAGCCGTGTTGCACTGGTATTTGCGTTTCAATGGCTCGCGCTAGTACCCCTTATGGATATCTATCTTGCACGATCCAATGTTGAGCAGGCCGTACAGTGTGCGGAGAGAATAGTAGCACCCGGTCAGCAGTATCTCGTAGGGTCTGCTTGGGATGCCTGGATCCGTGCTTGTGAATGCTGGAAAGGAAGCAATATCGAAGGAGCGCACACAGCTCTTCGATTTGCAGTTTCTCAAGTAACCAATCGCAAATCTGATGAAATTACTGAGGCAACAACATGATTGACTATTTTTTGCACGTGGACTTGATTGTCTTCAAGGAAGACGCAGTAGAATTTGAGAAGAGAGTTGGCGACTTTTTGCACGCGGGGGCATTTGCAAAAATCGATCCTACGTCTCACTACAAATTGGCACTTGGCCTAAAGAGCGCTGATACATTCAAGTATTCGCCTAGAGGACGGCTTGATTCTTGCACAAAGACGTTTTCTGAAGCCCGAAGGAAGACTAGAACTAGTCGACACCTTTACGTTGATTCTCGAATCGGGCGTGAAAAAGATGCGTTCCGTTACATACATCTCTGGCGTGTCCAAGACTTGGAAAACCTGGACTTAGCCAAGAGAATGATTGAGTGTGCAGATTACGAGCCCTACACGGCAATTGATGAGTTGGTTGTTTGCGAGATTCAGGATTTCATTAGGCGAATAAATTGGCTTACACCCACGCCGACAATTGAGAATGTAAATAGAAATACGCGATTCGTTCGAAGCACTCGACGAATTGAATCACGAAGTCTTGGAGTATATTTGTTCAAACTTCGCGGATTATTTGACGCCCTTAAGGCAGCGAGATGGCTACAATTGGGTCAATACCAAAATGTGACCGGTTCCCTAAATGTCATTACTGAATTTTGGCATACCAGCAAGGATCGCGATGTTAGTAACCTCTATCTGAGCAGTTTGAAGTCAAATGCAAGGACAACAAATTCGAAACGCCCTACAAAGACTCTGTTTGATAAGTCGGTCGAAGACGTCAATGAAAATCTTCCGATAGCCGACGCTAGGGAGTCATTCGTCTGTACACCATATTTTCTGAAGGAACTTCGGATGGGTAAGCTCCCATGAAGGACGCGGGATCAACCTTGGTAGTAGGTGCAACCGGTTTGTTGGGCTCGGAAATTGTCCGTCTGCTGTTGAACACCCAGACTTCGATTCGTGCCGTCGTGAGGGAGGGTAATAACTCCAACAGGGTTTCGACTCTACGTCGCCAAGGGGTCGAGACCGTTACTGCCGACCTAAAGGACTCCGCGTCGCTTGCAATTGCCTGTCGTGGAGTTAGGTCCGTCATTTCCACCGCCACCGCGGTTGCGTCCCTGCAGGACGGTGATTCAATTGAGACCGTCGATGAACTTGGTCAGCTAGCCTTAATTGAAGCTGCGGAAATGGCCGGCGTCGACAGATTCGTGTTCATTTCTTTTCCACCAACGGAATTGGACTTTGCATTACAGCGCGCGAAGCGAAAGATCGAAGCGCGTCTTCACGCCAGCCGTATGTCATACAGCGTTTTCCAGGCCGTTGATTTCGCCGAAGTATGGCTAAGCCCAATCGTTGGATTTGACCTGGCAAATGGAAAGGTAACCATTTTCGGCGATGGAAACCATCCTGTATCTTGGGTATCCGTGCGTGATGTTGCGCGCTTCGCCGTGGCCGCATTGGAAAGTGAGTGTTTCAGAAATCGCGTGGTACAAGTTGGCGGTCCGGATCCATTAAGTCCACTGCAAGTAATTGAGATATTTCGACAGCTTGGCGGTACCGAGGTAGTGGTCGGCTATGTGTCAGAATCAGACCTACACGTAAGACTTGAGAGTGCAACTAACTGGCGCGAAGAGGCGTTTGCAGCAACAATGCTCTCTACCGCAAAGGGTCAAGTTGTTGACGTTAATCTGGCACTCGAATTGCTGCCCGGGCGACTGGTGACAGTCCGTGACTACATTAATCATTTGATGGAAAAGTCAAATTAGAGAGAGGAATCCA
>PMCK01000378.1 GCA_003154095.1 Myxococcales bacterium
GTCGCTGAGTGGCGCGCTTTGACCAACTGGTCGCGTGTTGGCAGGAGTTGCTCTCGATTTACGAGTGCCCAAGCCAAGTATTGCGTGTTAGCCAATTCAAGGCGATCTGCCCCTAGTTTTTCCGCAAGATGGACGATCTCGTCAACGCGATCGAGATTGTTCTTATGCAGCACGAAATTCAACGTGAGCGGTAACCCGTACTCCTTAATCCAACGCGCTGCCTGAAGTTTCTTTTCGAATGATGTCTTGCCCGCAATTCGATCGGACTCTTCCATGATTGTGTCTTGAATTGAAACTTGCACACTATTGACTCCGGCATCACGAAGGGCAGAAAGCTTGTCGCGATCGAGCGGAATGCCGCTAGTAATTAGGTTACTGTACAGATTTGATTCCGAAGCACCCTTTACGAGCGCTATCAAATCGCCCCGCAGGAGTGGTTCTCCACCGGACAGATTGACCTGCAAAACGCCGAGCTTTTCGGCTTCCCCAAAAACGCGCAGCCAATCTTCGGTTGTAAGCCGCTCCGCATAGTTCATGTAGTTGGTGGGATTGGAGCAATATACGCAACGCAAAGGACAGCGGTAGGTGAGCTCAGCCACCAGTGCATAGGGCCGTTCGGTGGTCGTCATACTTCTGCCTCGATAAGGCCACGGTCGAGTAAACTCTGCAGAAACGCCAGCACTTCTGATTCGATCAATGCGCGCTCTGCAGATGGATGAGATGAACAGAGCTCCTCGATGATTGCCTGTACCGTATGTGTTCCCGTACACAGCTGTGAGATCGCCGAGCCTGTCCGGTTCAAGGCCAGCCCTTTTTCCGGAGCCAAAAGGAAGTATTTATTGGCTATGCGGTCGAGCCGTAGCTTGGCTTTTGTAGCTAACTTGGGTCTAGATAGTAATGGAATCACCCACCCGACTCCTGGCACGCGGGAAAACACGCGAACATTACGCAATCGAGCAGATGCCAAAGAATTTCCGTCTTGCGTATCAATGCGTCGACGCAACGTTGTTGAACGTCGAGGGTCTTTGCCTGTTCGACGACGAATGAGAGTGCTTCCTCCGAGTCGAGCCTCGCGCGCGGCACCCGTGATCGAAAATAATCGAGTGTCGATCGGTCGACCCAGTCGTAGTGCTTTTCCCAGGCTAAGATCCGCTTACTCATCAGATCGGGAGCAAAAAATTCCGTCAATGATGACGCTACTGCCTCGACGAGGCTGTGCTCACGCACGAATTGCACGTACGCATCACAGGCAAAATGAACACCCGGTAGGACCAACCTACAGCTAGCAACGCTTTCCCGGTCGAGGCCGACTCCTTCGGCCAGCCTGAGCCACAGCGAAAGCCCCCCCTCCCCTTCGGTCTTCCCGTCGTGATCGGTTATTCGGTGCAGCCACGTGCGCCGAAAACTCGGACTTTCCGACTTCGAAAGAATCAACGCATCTTTTATCGGAATGCGCGTCTGGTAATAGTATCGNNCGTGCTTGTCGTGATAGCGGCCAGCGCCTTCGCGGCGTAGCCATTCAATGAAGTCATCCCGCGAGAGCGGGTCTGCTGGCCCATTGTTCAAAGAGATAACTCCATACCGTCGTACGCGACTTCGACGCCCGCTGTTTCCACCTGACCACGTTCGGATGAATTGTCACGCAGCAAGGGGTTTGTGTTATTCACGTGAATCAATACGCGTCTAACCTGAGAAAGTTTGCGCAGCCAACTCAGACTGCCCGACTCACCTCCAACCGGCCAATGCGCCATGTCCTCGGCATGCTTGTCGCCCAATTGCTGCTCAATGAGCTCATCACTCGACCAGAAAGTCCCATCGAAAAACACCAGACCAGCACCGGCAACCGCCTGCCCAACGCCCGGCGTGGCAGCGCCAACAGCCGGCAGATACACCAACACTTTGCCCGAGCGTTGGTCAGTAATTCTGAGACCGATGTTGTCTTCGGGGTCCGGAACGAGTCCGTCCAGATGTATCGGAAGTTTGCCAGGAATTGCGATTGGACACACGCTCAGCCCCGACTCGGTCCCATCTTGCAATCGTAACGGTTGAGTCACGTTAAGTCGCAACGGCCGCCACGTGATCTGGCCTTCAAATCGCTCGAGCGTACGAAAAAGTACGTTACCTTCCGTGAACCCGCGCCAGACACGCTCCGTTGCGTAAATTGTCAACGGCTGCGACTCGCGCAAAGATAGCAGTCCGAGACAATGGTCGAGATCGCCGTTGGTTAATAAAATGCCCTCAATTGGGGTGTCCCGTGCCGACCGCGGATGCAGACTGGGGAAAGCCTCGATCTGCTGGCGAACCTCAGGTGAGGCGTTGAGCAGGAACCATGCGTCACTGTGAGCGGCAAGTGCAACGGACTCCTGCGTGCGAGCCTGGGCAACGATGGTGCCTTTGCGGATACCCTCACAATTAAAGCATCCACAATTCCATTGCGGAAAGCCGCCTCCTGCTGCTGAACCGAGCACACGGATTAACACGAATTACCAGTACTTGGCGGACAGTGCGTAGCGTTCTGAAACTTCTGGGGCTTTCGGCTAGAGCCCGTTGTAATCCGAGTCCTCGTTGTCCCCCTGATAAGACCCAATTTCCGCATTCATCTCGATTTCTTCGAACGATGGCGTTTCCCAGTTCATTGGCTGACTCCTCCGCGAAAGTTCTTTGCCGCTCATTAGGGCTAAGCCCCAGCCTACTCGAGCGGAAGTGAGCGAAACGCGTTTTTCTATTTTGTGGCCACCCAATGGGGCCTATCCACCCCCTGAAATCAGCGAACGCTCATGCTGGAACCCGTGCCCGTGCCTGAGTTGCTGTCCGCTGATGGCGTCAAATTATCCCTGCATGGGCAGCACCAACCGCACTCGAAATGGCGAAAAGGCCGCGGCGACTGACGCCAGCGGCCCTGTTCGGTGCAAGTACTGAAAACCAAAGTCTTAGTTCTTATTGAATTGGTGGAGTGTAGGTCAGGCAGCCCTGGCGCACGTTAAGCACCGCGTACTTGTCACTCTGCACGGTCCGGCAGGTTAATGGGCAAAGGACTATTTTACCGCTCGCCGGATCGAGGTACCAACCATCGGCCGTGCCGCCGCCACAAGTCGTGTCGGAGGTTTGACCGATGAGCCACTGCTGCGTCGGGGTGCCGCCTGTTACATTCTCTTGATAGACCACGTTAATCGCGGCTGGGTCGGGCGTCTTGCCATCCGAGGGAGGGGGAATCTGAACCGAGCAGGGAATCGACGAATCTATGATTGATTTGAGCGCGTTCGCCAAGTCCGTCGCAAAGTCGGTTGATTGCGTCATATCGAAGTGACAGAAGTTGAGACCCGTATCCACACAATCCGGCGTGAGTTGTGTGCCACCCGCGCGAGCCGCTTGCGACAGCCAGGGGCGTCCATCAGCACCCGTTGACGATTGAGCTTCACTGCCCGGGGAACCGATGATGAACGTCTTTACGAGTGGCTGATTGCTGAAAGCCGTAGCGATGTCGGTAACGATAGGATGCCAATCCACCGGATACGCAGTTTGCCCCGTACCCTCACAACCTAGGGAAATCGTAGGTTGGCCGTCGGTGATCAAAACCATGAATGGCGTGAAGTAACCGTACGTCTGCATCGCAGGGATTACTCCACTGGCATACGCATACTCATAGGCGTCATCCGTAGGTGTTCCACCTGCTACGGAGGCATTGGCCAAACCCGAAGCAATGGCCGCCCTCTGTGTCGAACCAGCGGCCCCGAGCGGTGCCGCCGGGATCAACGCCGAGGTATTGACGCAATTCGTAATATCAATGGGCGTCGTGTTGTGGTTAGGAACCGTATTCATGTTCGGAAAGAACAACATGCCGACTCCGGTACGTTCCGGCAATCCATTGTTTATTGCATTGGAAAGAGCAGCTTGCGTTATCTGCCATTTGTTCTGACCAGTCGACCCCTTCGGGATATCAGTCATCGAGCCGCTCACATCAACGACGAACTCGAGCAGCGCGGGAGGCACTTCGAGTTCCGAACTGGTGCCCGCACATGCGGTGTCCGCAATAGCAGCCAAAATATCGGCAGTAGCTACGGTCTTGCCGCCCTTTAGATTGGGGTTGCCACTGCCTGCATTGTTTCCGCCGTCGATTCCGTTTCCCGCACCGCCCTGATTTTGCGCACATCCAAACGTGCAGGTGCCACCCGTACTTCCATTGCCATCCGTCCCGTTGTTTTTGGACGCGCACCCGATTGCCATTATTCCAAGACACGCTAATGACGAAAAATACTTCAACATCTCAAGACTCCCTTCAGCCAGCCAACGATCGAATTCCCAGAAACCGAATACAATCCAAATACGGATTGCCTCTCACTCCAACACGCACAACGCGACTCTATTCTGATTTCGGGATCCATAAGTGACAAGAGCCTAAGGTCATTTAGGCTATTTTGCTTGTGAATTGACTCCAACGGACCATCTTCTCTCTACTCGTAGCCTCTGGGCCCTAAGCGGGTTAGAAAAATCTCAATTGCTCCACCAACTCCGAGACTGCTCGAGAAGCAAACTTCGAGGGGGCACTCAGAAGAGTGTGTGCGCTTGTGTGTTGGTGAAGTCAGGTTCTTCTTTCAATTAAGTGGCACTGCAATATAAATCTCTCGATTGGGAGCGCGCCCCCCAGAATTGCCGAGTTGGGTTTAGCTCCACTGCATTCCACGTCCCTGCAATTCAGTCGCGAGTGAGGCTCGGGATTGACAAGACGCATCAACTAACCAGGAGCGGCCACCCAGGAACTGGAGCGGGTTCAATGGCGGAACGTGACTTATCCGTCATCGAGTGGCGCTATTATTGGCCCCCAATTGGGCGATTTTGCTTGGATACGCCGTGGAATCAAGGTGCGGATGGTGACCCTGATTGCTCGGCCAGACCTAACGAGTAAGCTTGGGCTGGTCCCGGGCCAGGGCTGATTGTCCTAGGGCACTATCACTATGCGGTCGCGCGACGCTAGCATTCCGTTTTTTCTGTGGATCGCGTGCGCAATCCTGTTCGAACTCTCGGGGCGCAACAGCGTCGAACAGGTGATGACCGTAGTTGAGGAGAGACGGTCGCTTCGCGACTTCGCGGCCCAGGTGCAGCATGAGGTGCGGCTCGAGACACGCCCCGTGGAGGTCGCACTGTTGACTCAGCCTCCGGTTCTGGAGACTCCGGCGCCAACCGCGGAAGTCGTGCCGCCAAAACCAAAACATTTAAAGAAGAAGCCCGACAAGCCCGAAGAGGTCAAGCCGGAGGAAAAGAAACCTGAGGCAGAAAAGCCTCCGGAGAAGCAGGCAGAGAAGAAGCCGGACGAAAAGAAAGAGCTGGAAGAGAAGAAAGCCGAGACGAACAAGAAGCCGCCCCAGCAACTCATATTACCACCCAAGCGCTCGATTGCTGTACGGCAGCACCTCAAAGACGAGAACCAGCCTGAGAACAAGGATGCCGAGTTTTTGGGCGATAAGAACAACAAGGTCGATGAGCAGACACAGTCTCGCATTACTTCGACCGACCAAAACGAGGAAAAGCCAACGCCAGGGCAAAAACACCAAGGCGCGGAAAAGACGCCTGGCGATTCGGATGAATCTCGCGTCGCGAGCGCAGAGGGTACCGAGGACAACGGCAATCCACTGCCGCCCGAGCCTACCAAGCCCACGCCTCCTACGCCCAATCAAAGTCCAATAGCTCAGAAGGAACCACCCGCGCCCAATGGTCCAAGGGCAAATGCGGCCCCACCTCCAACGCCTCAACCCGCGGAGGAGAAACCCAATATCCCGCCGGCGCCGCAAATCGCAGCCGGGGAAAATGGCGAGCCTTTTTTCGGACCGACTCCAAATGTTTCACCTACGCCCCCTAAGAAGAGGTTGCCCCCGCCGCCTGAGAAGAATCGCTACAGCTACGGGATGGGCCTCGGATCAGGCCAGACAACGCCGGGCGGAATCAATCTGAATTTGTCGTTCAACCAAGCACAGGCGGTGGTCGGCAAAGAGCAGCTCGACAAAGATCGCAAGGCGGATTCCCTGCGCCTACGCAGCAAACACCGGGGTTCCTGGGCGATGGTCGGCCTGAACCGCTGGAAGAGCGCGATTGAGAATTATGTGCCGCATGTCAAGCCCGGCAATCAGACTGCATTGAATACTCGCGCTTCTGCTTTCGCCAATTACCTCAATGCGATGCACCAACGCATTCACGTAATATTCGCGGACGAGTTCCTAGCCCACCTGGATCAGCTACCGAAGGACAGTCCACTCAACAACTTCGATATACATACGGAATTAGAAATTATTCTCAATCAAACCGAGGGTGGAGTGGTGACGATGGGTATCGTCAAAACCAGTGGCGCTACCGCCTTCGACATCAACGCGCTCGAAGCCGTCAATAAGGCCGCACCGTTCGGCAAGCCACCCAGTGAAATCGTTTCACCCGACGGCAATGTATATTTGCATTGGGAATTCCACCGAAATCCCGACATGGCCTGCTCGACCTGGTTTGCATATCCGTACATTCTCAAGGGTCCGCCTGCCTCGCCACCGCCCCAAAATACGCCGCCATCGCGTAATCGCGAACGCCCGCTCGGTGAATTCGTGCCAACGAGGTGCTTCATTCCACAGCGATCGGAACCGCGTGGCTCAACTAGCTTGATGCCCTTTGACTGAAGGCAACCCAGTGAGCCAACCTAGCTCGATTTCCCCGGGTGCATTTCGCCTGACGCTCGTATCTGCATTGCTCGCAGTGATATTCGGGCGCGCATTAGCAGCCGCTTTGCCGGGTTCTCGCTCTGGCCTCGGTAGGGTCCTTGAAACCAGCCGACTACTAGGCGCCTTTTGGACGCAGCTACTCGCAATATTGATCGTCCTAGTCGGCGGTCGTCTTGCGTACATTACTTGGCATGACGAGCGATTGGGCGCGCCCTATCGTATGCTCGTTACGCCTGCCGCAACCTGCGTAATCGTCCTGGTCGTGGCGGCCTCGTTCGACTTTCTCATGGGCCCGACAACTCCCGAGATATCCTTGGTCTTGGGAATTGCCGGCACGCTGGTCGCACTTTACGCTACCAGTATCTGCGTCAGACCGACGCGCCTGCGCGCTTCGGGAATCACGTTAGCGCTCGTCGGCGCAGCGAGCATGGCTCAAGTGGCGGCCCGTCTACTAGCTCTGCAGGCCGGTGACGCGGCGTTGCCCCGTCAGTACGTGGTTGCCCGATGGTTGGCCAGTTTCGCCACCGTCCTAGACGCTGGGGCGCTTATCTTAACGGCAATATGGCTTGCAATACTTTGGGCCCGGAGTCGATACGCATTGTTAGCCTGTCTAGGAATTGCCGCGACGCTGGGCGAAATGTCGCAACGCGGGGCGCGTTCTCAAGCCTCATTTGCCGAGGTCTTGCTCTCGAGAAGCCTAGCCCAATTGCACCGCGAGCCGAGTTCGCTGTTTCCTCGGCTGTTCCAAGACACTCAAGAGCTGTTTGCGATTTTGGTCGTAGCATTGCTTTTGTGGCAACCGCGTAGCGTGACACCCACGCAACGTCTGAGCCTGGCGCTTGTGCTATTGGCGCGCAGCTCACCCGATATCCCGCTCTGTTCAGGCCTGCTGGTGACCGGCGCCCTGGGTCTTTCATTGTTGGCCGTAGGACCCCGCGCAGTAGAGTCCACCGTGGAAAATCAAGCGACAACTGCGGGCGACTTGCGCGCCAGTCGATGAATGAGTCTGTCAGCCAATGCGAATACAACGACGCTCGCGAGCGGCACCCAAAGGTAGTTCGAAAGAGTCCCGCCAGCCTTGATATCGACCAGCATTAGGGCGACGCAAGCGCTCAGCGCACTTGTACCCGATAGCGCCCAAGCGACTTTACGTCGCGTCCATCGATTGATTACGATTTGGTGAATTCCCAGCCCGCCCAGTAAGAACCCCGTGCCAACGCCCAGTATTGCGCGTGACCAAGGTCCCAATTGAGCCGGGCGAAAAACTGCTCGTACCCCGTGCACACTTGCGTGAAGCGTACGAAGTTGCAGCATCGGGACGCGACCCGACGGACGCACCCCCAGGCGAACGTCCTCCAGATTGACGGTCAAGAGATCGTCGCTGACTTGCACGTCGCCAGCCGAGAACCATCCGCGATGATTGGAACCGGGCAATGGCCCCTCAAGTCTTGGTATCCGGCTTTTCCCACAAATCCAGGTTGCACCTAAGACTGGAATCGGATCACCTGGCGCTCCAGGATCGGCTAGGCAACGCTCACGAGCGCTGGTCAGCGCGCTGCGTGCCATTCGCCCCGGAGCTAGCGACCAGTAGTTGATACAGGCCAGGCAAGCGATTCCCAATGCGGCGCCCAGTGCGCAACTCAAGCCGAGCACTGCTCGCCAATGCGGCCCAAGGGGCGTCATTGTTGTCGCGGACAGCTTGGACCGCGTTGATTGAACGAATCCGCGAGCCGCCAGGGCGAAACCAATTGGAATTCCGAGCAACGTGGCAAGCTCGGCGGATTTACCAAAGATCACGAGCAGAACTGGAAAAACGGCGGCCTTTGGAACATCGGGGGCCCTAAGCCAGGAAAGAATCGTTAGTGTGAGGCCCAAAAAGGCCGAAAAGAGAGCAATGACCCACGCGAAGAAAGCGGCTATTAGACAATTCCACAGCAGCTTGGGCACACCTTAGCCTGAACATTGGGAGCCCGCTCAGCAACAACGACATTCAGATGGATCGACTTTCGGTCAGCGGGTTAGCTATCCTCAGGGACAAGTCGCCGACTTGGCACTTTGGCCTACTAGCGCAGAGACCCCCGCCTGGAAGGAGTCCTATTAGACCATTGGGCCGCTCGAATTCAATTTGCTGAAGATGCATCGGCTGGCGGACGTTGAGCCGAAGCAGTGATATGTTGACAGGCCTCGCAGCGATAGATCACATTTTTCACGATTTTTAGTTCTAAGCACCATTGTCTTGGTTTGGAGGGAACATGCAGTTGTTTCGGTCATTGCGGCTCTTGCCACTTGCCGCCCCGCTATTGGTTTCGACTATTGCCAGAGCTCAATCAGCGAATCCTTCCGTAACTGGTAAAGGACTCGTTGGCGGAGCATTGCTGGGAGGCGAGGTAGTCATGCTCACCGAAGCTGCGATCAAGGTGAAGCCTGCTTGGGCTTACTACGTGGGCGGCGGCGTAGGCATGATAGGCGGAGGCATCGCTGGACATTACTTGGAGAGCAGTTTTTCTCCCAAACCGCTGAGCGCCATGTACTTTCTTGCGGCAGGCATGTTGCTAGTGATCCCAACGACCGTGGCCGCCATGAACGCCGTTTCGTACGACACGCCGCTCGAATATACCCAGGACGCGCCGCCGATGGATCAGCCCAGCGATGATACGGTTTCCACCGGTGTATCGAACCCCGGCAATGACATGCCCACGATGCCAGCGGTAAACAACCCATCGGCGCCACCCACATCCACTCCTGCGCCAGCGGCAACTCCGCCTGCAGCAGTGCCTCCTGCGGCGACGCCGCCGCCAACAGCGGCCCCGCCCGCTGCGGCACCTCCGGCAACCACCAATCCGACTAGCAGCCCGGCGCAGCCTCAGGGCTCACGGCTGCAACGCAGCACGCGCGCGGTCGCGCATTGGCGCGCCGAACCGGTATTTGTGCCGCCAGCGCTGCTCGATATTTCCGGCAAGCAACCGGCGCTTACGGTTCCCGCGGTTGAGATCCGCGATACCTACACTCGGCGCGAAGTGGCGATGTACGGGGTCAAACAGCAGACAGAGGTCAGGATCCCGCTGGTTCAAATGCTATTTTGAACGCGCTTAGGACGATCGACAATAATGCCCCCTTTCAGAGCCTGACCCATTTGCCGTATCATTAGCGGCTCGGGCCGAAAGGTTCGGCATCGTCCTCGCCAATTCAACCAACTTGACAGAAAACATGCAAAAGCCAGGCACCTCACGCGGTCGCACAACCCACGACCCGTCCCTTGGTAAGGTAATTGCCGGGCGATATCGCCTCGAAGCCCGCATCGGCGAGGGCGGAATGGGCGTCGTCTATCGCGCGCGTCATGTACTCATCGATCGGGTTGTCGCGGTCAAGCTAATCAGACCCGACCTCCGCGGCGAGACGCATCTGCGTGCTTGGATGTTGCGCGAAGCCAGGGCCGCAAACCGAGTCGACCACGCACACATCATCGATATTCACGATATCGGCGAAACGGACGATGGCGAGCTTTACCTCGTAATGGAGTATCTCGTCGGCACTCCGCTGTCCGCGGAGCTCGCACGCGGCCCGATGCCAATCCAAAGGGGCGTCGATATTCTCGAACAGATGTGCGC
>PMCK01000467.1 GCA_003154095.1 Myxococcales bacterium
CGACCAGTACTACCCGCTCAAGGAATGGCTTTTCTTTCGCTATGCGGCAACGTGGATTTACTCGTTAGCTTTCTTGTTCAGCAGTCTGTCAGCAGGCTGGCGAATGTGTCGCCGGCTACTGCCGAGCCCAATGCCTCACGCAGAGCGATTGGTACTTAGCGTTTCAGTCGGTGTGTTGGNNTTTTCGGCGGCATCTTTTTGGCTGGATGCTTCGATTTGTACGGCACTCTATTCTTCTTTGCTTGGCCTCTATTGTTGATCAGTTACGGAGGCCCTCAGTTCATACTCGACCACATAAATCCACGGGACGGCACGAGAAAGCCCGACTGGCGTTCGCTGCTACCACAAACCAGACTTCAAATACTAGCGCTCGCCCTGCTCTCGCTGGGTATTCTCGCAGTCTATTTGCAAGTAATGATGCCCATGAACCTGGGTGCGGATTCATATTGCTACCACGAGCCTATCGCAGAAAGCTATGTGGCCGCAGGCGGGATTCGTCGCTTCAACGAAGGATGGTACGCGGGCGCCTATCCGCAACTGGCGTCGTTTCTTTACGCGTGGGCGTATCAGGCACCGGGCACGCTATTCGATCACATCTTACTCTGCATGCACGTCGAGTTCGTGTTGTTCGTCGCTACGCTATTGGGGGCGTCGGTCTTTGCTGCGAGGTTGCTGCGTCGCGATCGCCTGCCCTACGCGGCCGCGGCCGTATTCCTATTTCCCAAATTGTTCATCTATGACTCGAATCTGAATGGTGGAGCAGACCACACACTTGCGTTCTTTTGCACCGCACTCGCAATTGCCATGCTTCGGCTTGGCAGGCGCTTCAAAGCGGAAGAGGCAGTATTCGCGGGGCTCATGGCGGGCGCTGCAATAATGACCAAATACCAAGCGGTAAGTGCCTTCGTTCCGGCAGCCTTGCTGGTTTTATTCCTAATAATCCGCACCCGCCGTTTGACCCCAGCGTTGGTGTGGGGCTCCACGGCATTGGCATGTTCATCCCCGCATTGGTTGAAGAATTGGATATACTACCATGATCCCCTCTATCCATTTCTGCATAACTACTTGCATTCGACGCCATTTCACAAGGGTGCCGCGACGTTGTTGTCCAACGTCTTTTGGGTGCAGAGTTTTATGGTGTCGGGCTCGACCACGCACAAACTCGTTACTACTCTGGAAGCACTAGCGACGTTTTCGTTCTTGCCCAACGACTGGGGATTTCACGGAAAATGGCCTGAATTTGGCTCGCTCTTCACTTTGCTTTTGCCGGCATTGCTCGTCTTGCGCGCGACTCGTCGAATATGGATAACCATTATCGGAATTCACCTGGGCATTGCTATTTGGTATCTCATTAGCCATCAGGACCGTTACCTACAATGTCTGGTGCCCAGCATGGCCGCTGTCACGGCGGCTGGATTGGCGCTTGCCTGGGCGCGTGGTCTACTGGCAAGGGTTTCGGTTGCGCTATTGGTCGGTGTTCAGATCATTTGGAGCACGGACGCGTACTTCATACCTGCGCATGCCATGCTGGGTGAATCGCCAATTCGGTCTCTTACTTCGTACTTGTCGGCGGGTTATCGACGCGAATATGAGCCGAGGTACCACTTTGGAGCAAGCGCGGAGGATTTCGGCAAGCGACTACCCAAAGGGGCCAAGATCCTGCTGCACCTTTATAACACGCACCTGGGCCTCGGCGCCGAATTCACCAATGACGCGGCAGGCTGGCAAGGGGGCATCGAGTATTTGGAGACTGACTCGCCCAAAAATACCGCAAACCTGCTGCGCAGTTACGGAGTTACTCATATCGCATGGGCCAGCAATCAAACCGGCATGGCTCCCAGTGAAGTGGCTCGTGAAATTGTATTTACACGCATGATCCACGAATATATTCACAAGGACGAGCCTGTCAACAATTGGAAACTCGGCGTAATGAATGACAAGGCGCGGCAAGACGCGTCGGCCCAATCGCGGACTAAAATTGCTTGGCTAACCTGCGACGCAAGCCCCGCGCTAGGAATTTACACGCCCCAAGGGCTCTCTGAAGGTCATGCCGAGCGCATTCTTTCGAGTGCTTTATCGAATTCCGAGCTGGCACGTGAATTGACTGCTGCAAATGCAGTCGTCATGCGTGCGACTTGCAGTACGGCGGTCCGAGCACAGGACTACGTGAATACGGCATTTGCAAAAGAACAACGCGCTAGCGAGTTTGACTTGTGGATTCGAACTTCCTGGTCCGATGCAAAAAATTAGTACATCAATTCTATTGAATTGATGTACTAGGGGAGCTTTCTTCCTACAGCCAGGCAGCGAATACCAGTTGGGTAGCTGATCCACCTGCCGAGAACCTGCTCGAATGTCACAGCCATCGAGAGCAGAACGCTCGACGACGACTCCGATGCATGAATCTTGACGACCGAATTCAGATCGGTCGATTCATCGAATTGGCGCTGATTACGGCGCTTTACGGCCGCAAATGCTGGATAAAGAAAGAACCCCAAATGCGATTTCCGCTCGATTACAAAGCCAACATTTCGCATCTTATCGGCCAATTCATGGATTCGATAGCGCCGAAAGTGTCTCAGAGCCTTATCATACGAGTCAAACAAGTGGGGACCCGCCGGAACCTCAACGACAGCAATGCCACCTGGCCTGAGAATCCTGTACACCTGCGCGAGCGCGCCGACATCGTCAACTATGTGTTCGAGAACATTGAGCATCACGACCGCATCGCAAGAACCGGAATCTAGTGGGCACTTTACCAAATCGAAGCGCAAAAGGGGAATTGTTGGAATTTCCTTGGCTAAAGCAAAAAGGGGTTCCCTAACTACGTCCGCGCCGACCACCGTTGCCGACGGGAATTCATGAATCATGGCCTTGAGCATGAATCCCGACGAGCAACCAACCTCCAACAATATTGGCTTTTCCGTGTCGCGAAACCGGGCCTTTAATTGCAAAAGAGCGTCGTTGCGCGAAGCAACGTCAATCGGGTGCGAGTCACCTGCAGCTTCCTCATGTAAGGCGGTAAGATCGTCGGACCACCCGTCGAAGTTCTCGCTATACTCAAGCACCGGAACGACAATGTCGCCCAATTTGAAACCGGCACCTGTCCATTGAGGCGATGTTGCCAACCCGGCAGGTGAAGGGAACATGAGCTCTGGCATCACTTCTCGTCGCTATCGAAGTTGACTTTCTTGTCTACGATATACATGGGACGACGCTTAACCTCATCGTAGATTCGACTGATATATTCGCCCATCAAACCCAGTGCCAACAATTGCACACCGGCAAAGAATGTTACTATCAGGACCGTTGTTGACAAGCCGGGTGTCAGATTGATGCCAAGAAATTTTTGAGCAACATACCAGGCCCCAAGCAAGAAGCTGAAGAGGGCCAAGACCGAACCGCCTAGCGACATCATTTGCAAGGGGCGCCCGCTAAAACTGACTAACCCGTTCAGGCCAATCTTCAACGAACCGGTGAGCCTATTATACTTCCCCTTACCCGTAAATCGCACATCCCGATCGTACTCGATGAACGCTTGCTTAAAGCCCACATAGGCCACCAACCCGCGCAAGAACCCATGGTGTTCATTGAGTCGGCGCAGTTCCTCGACCACGCGGCGGGTCATGATCCTAAAATCACCAGTATTTCTCGGGATTTGAACATCACCGAAACGGTTGATCAAAGAGTAGCCCCAATAGGAGATGATGCGCTTGATGATGGTTTCGCCCTTGCGCGAACGACGTTTTGCATAGACCACTTCATAGTCATCCTGCAATTTTTCGTATAGCTGCTCGATGAGCTCCGGTGGATCTTGCAAGTCAACGTCAATGGCAACACATGTGTCTGCCTGACAAGACAAGATTCCAGCCATTGTCGCCGCGGGCTGCCCGAACCTGCGGGAAAACACCAAGAGCTTTATTGCCGAGTTTCGATTGATCTCAGCTAATATTAACTCTTCCGTTTTGTCTGGGGAAGGATCGAGGGCAAAAATAATTTCATAGGGTTTTCCTATCTTGGCTAGGACCGCTTCAGTCCGCTCGAGAAATGGCCGGATATTGGATTCTTCTTTGTACACGGGTACAACGACAGCAATAGCTGGGACTCCAGAACCACTAACCTCGTAATTAGACTGCGATTTCACGGCGGGTACACTTTCATCTCGAAGCGAAACAATGCCAGTATCGTTAGAGAGGTAGTTACGAAAAATATCTAGTAGATCTCGACTTCTGCCAAGTGGAACGGATTTACCGCCAGCAGTCGAAGCCGNNNTGATTTTGCCAAGGTCAATCACGGCAAATTGGTTTGGCCCGTTGTCTGTATGAAAACCCAAGTTGGTATGATCGCCATCGACCAACAATCGGTGGTCCGTACCAAGGCCAGCGCATTGGCTGCTGATAGTTACCGGATGATTCAGCGCCAAGTTGACTTTGCCAGAGCGGTCCATCAGCCAACTGCCCAGCGTCCAAAGGGCAACAAACGCGACGAGCAATGCGGCACCAATGCGCGACCAACGCAGTAGTACGATACGGCGGACTCTACTGGTGTCACTCTCGAGTGGTTCGATGAGGCCCGACGCCATTTCCCGCAGCGCTGCTGCAAGCTGTGACCGTTGAGGCGCATCGATCTCGCCCAGGAACATTTCTGCCGAGGAGCCCAAGCTTGTCATAACGTTCGACCTTTGCCCGGGCGCCAGATTCTCCAAAAGCTTAGCAATGACAGGTATCTGACATGCGCGATTCCAATCAAGCTCGGTCAATACCGCTCCAGGAGTACCAAAGCCGTGTCTCTGCATGTGGCAACGAATCAGCAACATTACTTCTGAACGCTCAAGCAAGAGCACCGCGTAATTTGTCTCGCCCAACTCCCGAATCTCGCCGACTGCGACTCGCGCCTCTCGCGCAAATTCGAAGTCACGCCAGCCCGGCAGAGAAGGGCCGAATTCTTGCGCGGTGGCACTTGCCGCCCTGGCCTCCAGCCAGAAAAACCGCCAAAACGGATTCGAGATGGGTACGCTTGGGGCCTTGGCTTCTGGCTCGGCTGATTGTATGACGTCTTCTTCCAAGGGCGGCGATATAGCGGCAGCCGCCGATGGGATTGCGCCAATATGCGAACCCACCGAATTGCTTGACTGCTCAGCGTTTCCGTCGTCCATAATGTGCTCGCATGGCAATTTTCAATATTTAGTCTAGTGAAGGTTTCAACAAGAGCGGTTCGGGACCACCATCGTGTACGAAGTACATTCGACCCTTGGAAAAATCAAACCGTTTCTTGAGATCTTCACCTAGAATTGATAATTGGCATGGATTTGAGCCCTTGTGGGTCGTCGAAATTGAACCATGGGCGACCCGTGCCGTGTTTGCTCCCGAAGGTATGGAACGTTGAAGTTCGCTCCAGACCAACGGATTTGAACGATTCGGTCGATCGCGAACGATTAGTGACCCGACTCATTCGACGTCGACAATCGAGCCTGCGAATTGGGAAATGAACGTTCGCTCGGACGCGGGCAGCCGCCAAAGCTCAATGCAGCCGCAGTCAGCGCGTCGCCTGAATTCCACGTCTTGACAGATACCGGATCAGCACGAACGACCGCCATGCCGTATCCAAGGCCAATTCCTACAATTAGGCCAGCTGCGATCCATCGGGTCCAATTCGGAATTTCAATTTCAAATCTTATTCGCACGCGGCCCCCTTTCAGGAGACAAAATCTCACCTGCTATTGAAGCAAACAGTCATCCAAATTAGATTGATCCAAGATGCAAATTGATGAAGCTGACGTTCCGCCGCTAGTTCTTAAGCCGCCGGTGCTGCCACCGCCCATTCCCTCGGATCCACCAACGGGATGAGCGCCTCCCGAGCCTTTCGATGTGACCGGTTCGCTGGCTCCACCTAATGCCGATTGGCCACCCATGACGGATTGCGTGCCGGCGTTTAGGAGAGTTGACGACGGGCTCCGCGTCCCACCACT
>PMCK01000496.1 GCA_003154095.1 Myxococcales bacterium
TATCAACGTGGGCGCCCCCGTCACCTGCTGAACCAGGTGGATCCCAAGTGATGGTAAACGCCTGGTATTGGGTAGGATCCGCACTCGCTGAGTCTCTAAGCAAGGTAAAGGGCGGCCCATTGGTTAGCTTGAGAGGGCTCACCCCTTTGGCGGATATCTCGAAGGGCGCGTAGTCGCCGCAGGCCGAGGAAATCGTGATTGTATCGCCTTCGGCAAACCCTGGGTAGGCCAGGGTGTCTGGCTCTTGATAGGAATTGGATACGTTTACTAGCTGGAATGCCTTTGCACCTGATGTCTCAGCGATGCCGCTGACGGTCACCGTTCCCGCATTTTTCTTGATTGGATAGGCCTGGCACGTGTCAGTTGCCACGCATATGCACGCAGTCCCGGCACAGGCCGCGTCGCTGCTACCGATGCCGCACCCTCCAATGTTTGCACAACTCGGGGTAGACTCGGCATAGACGGCACAGCCAGGGGTGGCGTCAGGCGGAGCTGGAAGCATTGTCTCGATAAATGGCTCCGGGGACGGTCCATCATAGATTTGGCCAACGATGTCAACATAAGCTGGGTTCTCCCCGCTGCCCCTAGCGCCTTGTGAAGCGGGTACCAGATTGATGGTGAAATCCCCAAAAGGCACTTGTGTGGCACTTGCGTCGGAACACGACGAAGCTCCCCCCGTGCTGCCGTTATCGATCGTCGCTGTGGCCTTGGGTGAGGACGACGAGCAACCGGCGAGCGCCCAATAGTTTACCAGTGCCGTCAATACAAAATAAGAATTGGCCAACCTCATCGACATGGCGTAGACCCGAACCGCATTCGGCGCCAGCGCATCGCGATTTTCATCCGATAGTGCTAGTGTAGATTTGTAAGGAGTTGAAACCAAACTGGGCAACTCTGAAGGCCCGGCACAATTCCCGCCCGCAACAAGGGTCGTGGGGTCCGGGCGAGGAGGCGCTGAATCCGGTCACCCTTCGAGAACGACAATGCCCTACATGTCATACTCGGCAATTCTAGCTAGAATTTTTGCATATTCTTGCGGAGTGGTCAGCGGCCAAAGTTTTTCGTCCGCCCTTCGACAGTATCGATTTCAGAGCGGGCATGCGGGTGTTCATGGGGCCCGTGCCCCGATTTCGGAATGATCAAGATTTAACCGTAACGCACGGACTCTTTAGGGCAGCTAGGGGTACTAAAAAGTAGACTACGATCTGCCGAGAGTCGCGGCTTCCGATATGCCCGCAATCCATGGTCTTCGATTTCCCGCGCAGCTAAGCGGCATGCAAATGAGTTCTTGGACATTCCAGTGGAGCCGATTCATTCGTGCAGTAATAGTCATCGGGCTTGGGTTGCAATTGTGGGCCTGTTCAACGAACAATACGCTAGCGCCGGGTCGTTCCGAGCGCGGTGGAGTCGTCGAGGGAACATGCCAGTTGGCGAGTAACTTGGGTGGGCCCGCCTCGGCGAGCGACGCGGGCAATGGTGACGCGGGCAATGGCGACGCGGGCAGTGGCGATGCGAGCACACCAGCTGCAGATGTACCCAATTACTTGTCCTCAATNNGGGGCGCGTTCCATGAAGTTCGTCATCGACACACAAGACGCGAAGGAACCCGATCATCTTTATTTCCAGAACAGCGAAAGGTACCCGCTTCACAAAAGTTTCGTTAGCGAAAATATCCCCAGAGTTGCCTTGGGCGACTTCAATAACAACTACTACGGGGATCAAAATCGGCGTTTCCGGCTAGGTGCAATTACTCACTACGAACAGCCCGATATTTGGGCGCTCGAGCTGGCGCCATACGACACGTCGAATGCCACGATGATAAAGATGATGTTTGACACGATCACGAAGGACAAGGCCTTTTTCCGCCCGGGCCTGGCGTTTCATCCTACATCCGACACGCTCACTGGAGTCGCCCAGCTGTTGGATCTTAGTATTCCCGTCGTTACGACCGATGATATCTTTGCCAAGACCGATTACCAGCCGCTGACCCGAGCTTCGGCCATGGGCGTGCTCACATTTCTCACTGCTGCCGAGGTCTACTCGGGCGCGTTCATTCCGTACAATTCTATCGTGGTGCTCGACGAGGCCCCCAACGACATCAGCGTGGTCGCGGGCATTATTACGGAGCAATTTCAATCGCCGTTATCCCATATCAATGTGCTAGCGACCAATCGCAAGACTCCCAATATGGGCCTTAGGAATGCTAAATCGAATCCAGCTGTGCTCAAGTACAAGGATCAGTGGGTTCAACTCACGGTGGCCGCGGACAAGTTCGATATCGTCCCGGTGGACCCTGCCGTGGGGCAAAAGAACTTCGAGGATAGCCGACCGCCCCCCGTGACTCTTCCCGAACCCGACCTCACCGAGACGCGTATTCAAGATGTCGAGGCGCTCGTTCCCAATTTCGACGCAAATGCGAAACAACTTGTTGCACGTGCTGCAATATTGACGGCTGTCCAGGCATATGGGGGCAAATCAGCGAATTATTCCGTCCTGGCACAAGTACCTGGTGTGCCCGTGGCCAAGGCGTTCGCCATACCGCTTTATTACTACGATAAGTTCATGAAAGATAATGGCCTTTACGCCATGATCGACGGCTTTTTGAGTGACGACACGTTCAACAACAATCCAACGGTTCGTCAGGAGTTACTGCGCGATTTACGCAATGCGATGATGATGGGTCAAATCGATCAAGACCTTCAAGATCAGCTAAGAGCCAAGTTCGCCAAGGACTATACGGGCACTGACGGCAAACCAATTATCATGCGCCTGCGCACCAGTACCAATAGCGAAGATCTGGCCGGCTTCCCCTGCGCAGGCTGCTACAATTCTCAGTCGGGTGATCCCGCTAATTGGGAGAGCGTATTGGATGGGATGAGGATGGCCTATTCGACGGCCTGGTTGTTCAGGACGTTCGAGGAGCGTAGCTACTACCGGGTCGACCACAAGAAGGTCGGGATGGGTTTGCTGGTCCACCACAAATACATCAACGAAATAGCCAATGGTGTAGCCATTACCGCCAATCCTTATGATCTGACACAATCGGATGCGACGACTTACTTCGTCAACACCGCCTACGGTGGAGTAAATTCAGTCGTAGCATTACCGACCGGGGTAACTTCCGATCAATTTCTCTACTTCGTAGGCGCCCCCGGCAACAATATCAATTACCTACAACGCACGAACCAGCCACTTCCCGCCGGCAGCGAACATGTACTTACGCCCAAACAAGTGAACGCGCTTGGAACTGCCCTCACGCTCCTCAATAATGTCTTTAGGAAGGCTTACACGGACCAACCAACTGGTTGGTACGCGATGGACGTCGAGTTCAAATTCTGCGCTGTAGACTATTACGGAAATATCACGGACACGCCCACTTTGTGGCTCAAACAAGCCAGATCGTACCCAAACCCCAACACTGGCAATTAGGCGAGCGGAACATTTGGAAAACGGCGATCATTGCACCGGGGAAGTACTCTAAAGGTTCTTACCGCCTACCCAACAAACGCAGCGAATGCGGAACTGCGCCTAGCCCAATACCCAAAGCCATTCCCACAATGCCATGCAGCCCCACGCAGGAACTGCCAATAGCCCCAGTTAGTAATGCGGTGGCGGCCGCTGACATGAAAACTGCCGTAGGCGAATCGGACTTGAATGCCAGTCGCCCAACGAGAAGCCCAGCCAGCACCCCGCCCCCTACGCAATAAAACATGCACGTCGAATAGC
The DNA here is from genome assembly GCA_003154095.1 of Myxococcales bacterium. Lineage (GTDB taxonomy): Bacteria > Myxococcota_A > Polyangia > Polyangiales > Polyangiaceae > FEN-1139. The sequence goes on from PMCK01000496.1 coordinate 3,727, forward strand.
AGCTCATGCCCATACACACGTGGCCGTGAAGCCTTGCAATGACTCCACCGGTAAGCGGCAGCAAACCATAAACGACTCCTGGTAGCACGCTGCGACCCGGGCTGCGTCCAAACCACAAAAGCGCAACGGATGCGAGGTAGAGAATCGAACCGAGTACGAGTGGCCACGACCACTCACGCACCAATGCGGCTACCATGCCGCCCACGAGCAACGTAGGAATTGACCCGCCTAACGCGCGGCGTAAGCGTCCCCATTCATAAGCACGCCTGGCCCGGCCTCGTAAGAGAGATTCTTCAGCTTGCATAGATTCTACTCCAGGCATCTCGTAGCCGTGCCAGCGCTCGCTCACGCCGTTTGCGAAACGTGGCACCCGCAATATCATCACTGGATTCTTGGTTGAATGTCGCAATAAGAGTTTGCTGGTCGAGTACGGAAAGCTGACCCAGGACTTGTCGTGCAGCCTCGACAATTTGTCGCTCCGCCGCCAGCCCCTCGGGGTTGTCCGTGATTGAAGGCAGCTGCGTTTCTTCGAGCGCGGTAGTCTTCGAGCGCACGAGGCGTTTACGGATTGTTTTGATCTCCCACACCGCAATGCTAAGCGCCCAAGTTAGAGCATCCCGGTCTCGCTCGAATGTCGCGGCCCGATCGAAGACCTTCAACAGCGCTTGCTGCGCTGCATCCTCCGCGTCCGCCGCGGGTAGCGCCTTACCGCAAAAAGCGGACACGATCGGCCACAACTCTGCATACACCTTGTCAAACACGGANNCGGTCTCCATCAGCCAGACGAGCCATCAACATCGATAACTGTGCACGCTTCGTCTGGTCCATCGGTTAGCTATCGACAATAGTCTAGGCCGCATGCTGCCCTCGCGTGACATCGCCCCGCTCTTTTTTTGGAACTGAGACCAGGACCGGGATGAGTCTCTTGCAGGCAATCACTTGGATTAATTCGGGTATTTAGCCCTGCCGATTTGTTTTTTACGGCACGCGCACGTCGCATCACGTCGGGGGGAATTCGGAGTCGGTTTCGGATCCGGTTCCGGTTTCGGATTCTGTGCCTGTTCCGGATTCGGTACCTGTACCGGTCT
>PMCK01000566.1:0-13324 GCA_003154095.1 Myxococcales bacterium
AAGGATATCTCGGGCCTCACGCACGGCGTGGGCTGGTGCGCACCGCAGCAGGGTGCGTGCAAGCTTACGCTCAATGTCAAACAAGGAATCATCGAAGAGGCTCTGATCGAGACGGTGGGCTGTACGGGCATGACCCACTCCGCGGCCATGGCGGCGGAGATCCTTCCCGGCAAGACGATTCTCGAGGCCCTAAACGTGGATCTCGTCTGCGACGCTATCAATGTCGCCATGCGCGAGCTCTTCCTTCAGATCGTTTACGGACGCACCCAGACTGCGTTCTCCGAAGACGGTCTGCCCATCGGTGCCGGAATGGAAGATCTCGGCAAGGGGCTGCGAAGCGTGACTGGTACGATGTACGGAACCAGCGCGAAGGGCCCTCGCTACATGGAGATGGCCGAAGGTTACGTGACGCGGCTTGCGCTCGACGAGAACGACGAAATCATTGGCTACGAGTTCGTCAAACTCGGGCCGATGATGGAAATGATTGCAGACGGCAAGGATCCAGGCGAGGCCCTCAAGAAGTGCACCGGTAACTACGGACGGTTCGCCGAGGCCGTGCGTATCATCAACCCGAGGAAGGAGTAACCAATTATGCCACTTTTCGAGAGTTACGAGCGGCGGATGCCGCAAATCCTTCCGGTCCTCAAGCAATACTCGCTGGACAAAATTGAAACGACCGATGAGCTTTGTAAGAGCCGTGGCGTCGACGTGGCTTCGATTGTCAAGGGCGTTCAGCCCATCTGCTTCGAAAATGCCTGCTGGGCCTATACGCTCGGAGCTGCCATCGCGATCAAGAAGGGTCAAAAGCAGGCTGCCGATATCGCCAAGTCACTCGGAGAGGGCCTTCAGGCTTTCTGCATCCCCGGTTCGGTCGCTGATGATCGCAAGGTCGGCATCGGCCACGGTAACCTGGCAAGTATGTTGCTGCTCGAGGAAACCCAGTGCTTCGCGTTTCTTGCGGGGCATGAATCGTTTGCCGCAGCCGAGGGCGCGATTGGTCTCGCTAAGAGTGCCAATCGCGCAAGAAAGGCGCCGCTTCGCGTCATCCTGAATGGCCTTGGAAAGGACGCTGCTCAGATCATCAGTCGCATCAATGGCTTTACCCACGTGCAGACGAAGTTCGATTACATCACGGGCAAGCTTTCGGTGGTCTTCGAGAAGGCCTATTCGAAGGGCGACCGCGGACGCGTTCGCTGCTACGGGGCTGACGACGTTCGCGAAGGCGTAGCGATCCTTCACTCCGAAGGCGTCGATGTGTCCATCACCGGCAATTCGACTAACCCGACGCGCTTCCAACACCCGGTTGCCGGCACGTACAAAAAGGAGTGTCTGGAGCAGGGCAAACGCTACTTCTCGGTGGCATCTGGTGGAGGCACGGGGCGGACGCTGCATCCTGACAACATGGGTGCGGGTCCGGCTTCTTACGGCATGACCGACACCATGGGACGCATGCATTCCGACGCGCAGTTTGCAGGCTCGTCATCGGTGCCAGCGCACGTAGAAATGATGGGGCTCATCGGCATGGGAAATAACCCCATGGTCGGCGCTTCGGTTGCAGTCGCTGTTGCGATCGAAGAGGCAATGCGTAAATCGAGCTGATAATCCCGCTGGAACAACAACCAAGCGCCCCGGCTCAATTGCGCTGGGGCGCGGTGCTTGCCCGTGGACCTCTTGGCACGACGTGGCTAAGTGCTACTGCACTTGCGCCTCAAAAGGACTAACGAGCGGTCGCCCTTGGCGTGACGCTCCCCCTTGCACGCAGTTGAGCCTCGCTCGAGTTCACGACAAACTTCAGGTCGATGTTCGTACACCTGGCAAACGAATCGCATTGATTCAAGCTCGAACTCGAGTGCGGCGCAGTGTCCATCCGTCATGAGCATGAACGCGCGGTTGTCGATGAAGTGTACATAGGCTACCGCGTCGGCCCCTAGTCGCGCGTAATCATTGCCAGTGACCCGAACGTAGCGAGCAAGCTCGGAGAAACAACAAGCTGCGCAATGTTGGCAATCGGCTGGCTCAACAGGAAAGACACTTGAATTCGGGAGCGCGTTGGCTTCAGAATCACATTCGGGAATTAATCCCATCGGGTTAGATTGAGCCTGTACTCCTTTGTGCTTGCCCTGACTGCCGTGGATATTTCACGTCACCAACGCCAATGGGCCGTTTCCTGTGTCACTGTTGCTTCATTGCTTCGTTGCGCCCCCAGTTTGGCTACTAACCGTGTGAACTCATGGCGATAGGCTGACTTCGGAAAGATTGTGCTCCTGCGCAAACGACGATGCGACGAACACCGTTGCGACTGCATCCGCGTACACGCACCGCCAGCGCGTATCGCGACTCAACACTTGAGCGGCGCGGCCCAGGGGGCCGCGCTCGATGAGAAGCGCCGGAACCTCTGCTGCGCGCCCATACTCAATCCCCAACGGAACCTCCCAGCCCGGTTGACCTCGCCACAAAGCGCGAATCCCCTCTAGGTAATGCTCGAACGTCTCCTGTGAGTTGACCTCGAGTCGTGGATCCATGAACAACTTATGCGTGGGCGAAACGTGGGCAATGCACACCGCAGCCTGGCTGATGTTGAAGGCGACTATTCGCTCCGGAAAATCTTGTCGAGCCAGAAAATTGCACGCGCCGTGTGCATACCATTGTGGGCGCTCTCCAAAACCCAGCGATCGGTCTTCGCCAGCCCACGCGTAGAGGCTGCCGGAAACAATGGCGATGCCCATCCAAACAGCCGCGACGATCAACCAAATATTCCAATTCCGCGTCGTATGAGGCTCGGGATTAATCGACGGCGGACTGGCGGACACCGCCTGACGCATACTCTTGGGCTTGCCGCCGGCTCGACGAGATTTGGCAATCGTCGACTTGCGCATGCCCTTAGATTTGCTGCCGGACCGCCGGGATCTATCGGGCGCTTGCGCACTAGTCGCCGCGGGCTTGCTGCCGGTCACCTTGGACCTAGCCGTCACCGGCCTGGCATGAAGAGCATCGTCGAGATTCCACGTGGTTACGAACGCTGCGACCAAAGCAAACAAGGCGTTGTTTCTCTTTGCCTGCCAGCCAAGATAGGCAGCTGCAAAAAAGAGCAGAATGCGGTACAGGCTTATGCGCCCGCGTCGTGCATTTAGCAAAAAGCTCAATACCCCCAAGAGAAATACGACGAAGAAGGCCAGCAGGTAGGGATTATTCACGCCAGCTTGGGCTATAAAGTCACCGACTGTCATCAGTTCGCCAATGCTGGCGCGATAAATTCCGGAACTGCCCAGCTTGTCGAATTGCTCGAGCGGCAGCGTTACCGCACGTAGTCCATAGGGGCTAATCACGCATGCAAGCAGGCTTGCACCGGCAGCCGTCGCAAACTTCCGTACGGGTGGTCGCGCTTGCAATTGTTGCTTCGGCCGCAGCTGGTCAAATATCCATTCGGCCGAATACGCCATCAGGACGAGTGGACCGAGTACGAAAAAGCCGTGGAAATTGACCCAGAAAACCTGTATCAGAGGCAATATCCACAACAATCGCGGACGGTCCGGCGCACGCGCAAGCACCCATAGAAATCCTGCCAGAAACAGCAACGAGAACAGCTCGGGCCGTTCGCACAGGCGTCCCGACAACATTATCAGCGCCGGCAACCAAACAAGCGCCGCTGGCCACGCCTTGTTACCCGCTCGCCGTGCGCCTAGCGAGAGCGCAATGACGGCGACGGCCACGACCGGCTTCATCAAAACGAGTGCCGATGAGCCACCCAGGCGATAAAGCCCCGCAATGCCGATCTGAAAGAGCCAGTAGAGATCGATCCATACGCGACCCGCGTTCGTGTAAGTTAAGAAATCAACTTGCGGAACCACCCCCCGTTCGAGGATGAGTTGCCCGGTGCGCAGGTGCCACCAGACATCGAAGTCGGACATTGGAAAGCAACCCAGCAAGAACGCCAGCAGCAGAAGCGAAACTAAGAGTGCGCGCCGCCAGGGCTCGTGCTGGCTCTTCCTGTCCGAAATCCTCCGTGCGTTAGCGGTGGATTGCATGGCTGCGGTAGTCATTGCTGCGCGGGACGGTACCATGCGTGTAGGTCACAAGCAGCTGATACCAGGCAGCTACGGCCACGCCTATAATGGAACCGTGATGTACCCCATCAATCCCCACAGGAAATCCCAGTTCAGTGACGGCATATTGACTGGCTCGCCTTGCTCTGAACGCGTTTTGATATAGTAAAAGCGGGCACCGCCGCCGCTGGCGACTGCCGAGACTAGCACCGAGGGCTGGGTGCGCAGCAGCGTGTACAAATAGCCAATTGTTAGGTCGCCCTCGAGGTAACCGATGACCCATTCTGGTGCGCGCAGCCCGCCTCTGCCCGGCGTATTCGGCAAGAGTTCGTTGAGCGTGAGTTTGTCGAGCAATCGCACCTCGCCGAGGCCGAACTGGACCGATGCGTCGAGGATCAAGAAATCGGGCTTGCTAGGTAATGTCGCGCCCAAGGCAAGCCCCGCACCTCGAAAGCGCGCATCGAACAGGACCGAGTCGAGAACACTTTCCCCCACCGTTACCTGATACGGCTTCGAGTACTGCGTGAAACCGAGGCCGAAATAGAAGGGCGGCAACGCAGCCTTGCGTTGACCCACCGTTGCGGGCTCCCCACTCTGGTTGTACCGCATGGCCACGACGAATGTTTCGAAGCCGCTAACCATTGTGAGCGGGCTATTAGTTAAGGGAATTGTCGAGAGATCCGCATCCGGCGAGGTGTTGAACGGAACGATCCGCACCGGTTGTTGGGGTATTGCACGTGTCTGGAATGCGCGTGTCTCGTAGCGGATAATGGGTTCCCAGGTGCGTGTGATCGGGATTCCAATCACTCCGAGCAACCAAGCGGCCTTCTTTGCGTAGCCTGCAGCCTCAGCGGCGACCGCCGCGCCTTGATGCCTGGGGCCCGAGATTCCGTTGGATTCGTAGTACCCACGGTGAAGATTGATGTAGCGGAAAAAAGTGCCACTTACGTCCAGTGACCACGTGTAATACGTGTCCGCCGACGTCTTCACCGTAGGGTATGTTGCGGGTATCCAGCCGCGCAGGCCACCACCCAATTTCGGATCTAACCGAAGGTTGGTCCCAAAAACGCGCTGCGGTATGCTTGGACCGGTGGGCGCCGTCTCTTTCGAGTCTCCAGTGGCGGGCCACTGAATCGTGATAGTCGTGCCCGGGCGGGGCTCACCCGGCTTTGCTGCTGGGGACGGAGGAGCTGCTGGTGCGGTCGATGCTGACGCAGTTGCGGCCGGCGCAGGATTCGGAACGGGCGCAGGTGTCGTCGTGGCTGTTAGATGTCTCGGCGGCGGTTGCGGCGGCTGCGGGGGCGGTTGCGGCGGTTGCGGAAGAGTTTGGGGCTTGGGTTTCGCTTTCTCGTCTTTCTTCGGGCTCTCAAGGCCTTTCTTGACGTGGTTGCGCACCGTATCCGCAATTGACTGCGCACGTGCGTTTGCCGTGTACAGCCAGGGCGACAGGAGCAGACCAAAGACTAAAACGAGCTTAGCCGTCAAGGAGGCGCTGATTATAGCGAATTTTGTATCCGGGAATCCAACCCTGTGAAGGCAAATCTGCGGGCAGGCTCGGAAAACACTGAGGGGTCGCCGTGGGCGTCCAAGTGCCGCGGCAAACAAAGAGCAATCAAATGGACTCTCGGACCCGGTCGGACCTCGCCTCAAAGATGCCGGACGGAGGTCGAATCGCGGCTACTTCACGCAGTCGCAGCGCATGAACACGGTTGCGCCTTTGCTCTCGCTGTCCGAGCAGCCTAGGCCCTTCATGCAGCCGCGCAAGATTTCGTTGGCCTGTGACCACTTGGGCCCGTTCTTGGCTGAGCACGCCCCTGGGCAGCAAAGTTGCTTGACGTCGGAGCCAAAGCACATTGGCATCGCTTCGAGCTGGAGCCCGAGCAGCATTGCAGCCATGACGACGGGAGTCATCGGCGGTACCCGCGGACAGCTGGCACGGAACGATGGGGTACCGGACGAGCTGACACTCTAGCCGCGTACATGGGCGCACGGTACACCGGCCGAGGCTCGACATATAAAGGCCGGGGTGCGACGTACACGTGGGCGCGTTCGTAACCGTAACGGTACGGTTGCATGTATCCGGCCGTTGGCACTACGTTCACGGGTGCGGGCGCAGCATATACGGGTTCAGCGTAATAACCGGCGCGCGCGTAGCAACCAGAGGCTGCGAAGGTGGTCATTGTCAACAAGAGGGCCGTGAGTTTGGTCATGGTTGAATTCCTCGGTTTCCATGTTGCATCGGCCGTGCCGGCCTTTTGCGGGCCGAAACGCCAGAAAAGATGTATCCTTCTTAAGTTGTGTCCGCGCGACTTGTTCATAGGGCGCGTCAGATCAACCGGAATAACTCATGGACAAGCGTTGGTATCCCGTAGCCGTATCCATTGCCATCGTCAGTTGTGGGGGCGACGTGGACTCGGGTGGCCCTGGCGCAACCGGTGGCCGCCCCAACGTTCATTACGGCGTTGGGTATACTGCAGGTGGCTCAGTAGGAATTGATGCTGGAATCCCAGGGGCAACGGGAGGTCTTGTACCCATGCCACCCTACGGAATTATGCCGATGTTCACCGGCGGTTCTGCCGGGATCGCTGGGGCGGCGACGTCGGGCGGGACCCTTAACATCGATAGCGGTGTTCCCGGTACAACGGGTGGTTTCCCGACGATAATCTACGGCATCAGGTGATACTTCGAGCTCGATTTCCGCGCTAGCTCAGGAGCACCGGCCAGTGAGTAGATCATTGCCTGTTCGAGCCGCAATCGATCAAGAGCAGCACCTGGGGTATTGCCATCGCGGCATTCGAGCTTACGAATTGGATCGTGGGAACTAACAATTCGAGCAAAGTCAAGATTTGGACTGGGTACGTATTTTCGGCGCTCCCCGTTCTTTTTATGCTGATGAGCAGCGCAATGAAGCTCAGTCAACAGAAAATGGTCGTTGAAGGGTTTGCTAAGGGTGGGATGTCGGCCTCTACCGTTTTGATCATTGGAGTCATCGAGCTATTGTGCGTTATCATCTACCTGGTGCCTGCGACATCCGTGCTCGGAGCAGTACTCGTCACGGGCTACCTAGGTGGGGCGATCATGGTTCACGTTCGCGCGGGAGAGGCGGCCTTGATTGCACCGCTCATTCTCGGAATGATGGCATGGGGAGGCCTCTACATGCGAGACGATCGCATTCGCGCTCTCTTGCCTGTGCGCAAGCGACATGAATAGCTCACAATCGGGACCGCACGTGGATGACCGATAGATATCGCTTGAAATGCGCTCAATAATCGCAATCAACGAATAACGAAGGGTTTGCAGCTTGCAGGCAAATACAGGGGATGCGCCGGGCTCTTGTCCTTGTTGAGGCGTAGCGCGTGGACAACTCGACCCTGGGCTCGAAGCATATCCAGGACTTCGACACCCCGCTCACCTCCCAGCTTTCCCCAGCCACACACGACAAGGTCTGCCAATTGTGCGGCTTGTCTAATCCATTTGTCGTTTCGCTTCGTGACTGCCACAGCGTCGTCGGGTACGCTTGACGGATCAGTCGCGCGCCATGAGCGAACGTTGACGGTCCACGACCAACCGAAGCCCCAGTCCTGGCAGTAGCGAAACCAACGTTTCAATGTCGGATCCAATTGCAACGGGGTGGCGGTGCTTGGATTTGCAAAGCATCCGAGGGCAATTCTGTCGTTGTCGAGACCCGTGGGCCACCGGAGCAGGAACCGATGTCTCCGACCTTCGCAGTACGGACCCGAGCAAGGCGAATGTAGCTCGCAACGGGAGAAGACTCCCGACGAGGTGCGCAAACGGCCCGGCTTTTGACCACGATTTTGAACCACACGGGAATAATGTCAGTGAGCGTTGTTTTGTGCAAAAGCCGCTGGTTCCTGCACCCTCGCGCTGGCATCCGGTCCCATTTGGGGGGTGCTTTTTTGTTGCCCCGCTCGGACGACCACTCGAGACTTGATTCGCATTATACTAGAGTAAGTTTGCGCTGGGCGAATGGTAAAATTCATTAGTAATTGCAAGTAGTTATAGGCGCATTCCCTGGTGTGTTTCGGTCGGAGGTATGGCGCGCGTCTGCCAAATTGGAGGTGCAAAAACCTCATTTCCAAATCGGGATTGTCGCTGCACTATCGCAGGATGAAAAGCAAGCATTTCACCTGCATCATTGGCGTGGCATCAATCGTGGCTTGCGCTCCCGTCCCCAAAGCGAGTTCAACCCCTCAGCCCCCCGCTAGTGCCGAACAGGCGAAGGATGCTTCAGCGGAACCCGAAGAAACGACGGATGCTCAGTGGTGGTTAGGGAAGTCGCCCTGCCCCGAGGGAGCCACGCTCAAGGGGGCGCCACCACCTGCGGGTAAATCAGTAACTTGCGAGGTTAACGGTGCTCCCCAGGGTCGGCAAGCCACGTTTCACGAGAACGGCAAACTTGCCAGCCTGGACGTTTATTACAGTGGCAAGCGGCAAGGGCGCCACACGCAATGGTATGCAACCGGTAAAATCGAAGAGGAGTCGAGCTATCGCGATGGCTTACTCGACGGGAAATTCACTCGCTATTACCCGAACGGCTATAAGCGCACCGAGGGCGATTACCATAAAGGCAAAGAGCGAGGTTTTTTCATAAATTACGCCGAGGACGGTGTGAAAAAGGAAGAGATTGAATACGTCGAAGGCATGAAGCATGGCAAAGCCCGGTCGTTTTACGACACCGGAAAGGTCCGAGAGGAAATTGAATACGCAAGCAATGTCAAACACGGTGTAGTTCGCACATTCTATATAAACGGCGCCAAGCACGAAGAAGGCATGTACTCCAAGGACCAGCAAGTGGGTACGTGGCGGTCTTTTCGAGAGGACGGCACCCCAATTGAAGAGGTTCAATACGTCGCGGGCAAAAAGGATGGCCCCACTATGCGCTGGCAACAGTCAGGGGCCAAGGAGCTTGAAGGTGCCTACAAGGCCGATCTCAAGAACGGCACGTTTAGCTATTACGATGAAGACGGAGAGCTCACCAAGACGGAGGAATACAAGGCGGGGATGCGAGTGGGCGTCAAGATCATCAAACAACCGAGCCCCAAGAAACCTGGGGCACCCGCTAAAAAGTAGTGTTTTTCCCTGCTACGGACGGCGTCGAGTCGCACTACGAAAGGCAACCCCAAGTTTTTGGTTTATGGCTTGCCGTCACGGAATGTTCTTGTTCCGGACGGCAATGCTCTGCCCCGTCATTCCGGCGACGGCCGGGGTGGCGAGGCCGCGGGCGCTAGGTGGGCTTTCAAACGCCCAATCGATGGTTAAGCTGCCGCAATGACCACGACGACCGCGACCGCCGAACGCAATCTGGTGAGTGAACCTCAGAACCGCGCCAGGAGCGTAGAAGCCATCCATCGCAGTACAGAATTTCACTGGGTCGGCGATGGCTTTCACGTTTCCACCTATTTCCCGAGCGAGAACCTCCCGTCCGAGCGTCTGAGTCCGTTTGTCCTGATGGACTACGGCCCAGCCAAGAATTTCGAGCCACTCGCGCGAGGCAAGCGCGGCGTGGGCTGGCACCCGCATCGTGGGTTCGAGACAGTTACACTCGCTTGGGAAGGATCCGTTGCCCATCGTGACAACGCTGGTCATCGGGGAGTGATTGGACCTGGAGACGTTCAATGGATGACCGCAGCCTCTGGTATTTTCCACGAAGAGTACCACGAAGAGCAATTCACGCGCCAAGGCGGGCGAATGCATATGATGCAGCTTTGGGTCAACCTCCCCAAGAAAGACAAGACCGCGCCGCCCGGATACCAACCGATTGTCTCAGCGCAGATCCCGCAGGTGCAGGTGCAAGGCGGCGGAGCCGTGCGTGTGATTGCAGGCGAATACGCCGGAGCCAAGGGTCCAGCGCACACATTTACGCCGATAACCATGCTCGACGTAAACCTAAATGCTGGTGCTCATTTACCGATTGCGCTTCCGGCTAACTACAATGTATTGGCTGTAGTTGCAGAAGGTCGTGTGCGAACCGGGGCGACCGTTGCGAATGCTGGCGAGCTAATCCTCTTCAACAATGACGGCACGCAAATCGAACTCGCCGCGGATGAAGCGGCACACGTCATCGTGCTTTCGGGTGCCCCGATTGACGAGCCCATCGTCCAGTACGGGCCATTCGTAATGAATACGGTAGATGAGATTCGGCAAGCGATGTTCGACGTTAACCGAGGCAAATTTGGTCCCGTGCCTGATTAATGATGCACAGCAGTAGCGACGGGTTCTTGAGGACGGGTTGCTGCCTTAGAATCCGTTGCCGCATTTCAACGGTTGCTCGATTGGAAATGCTCGTCTAAGTGGTTCAATGATTTTCATCGAACCCGACTTTTCCGCATCAGAGGCAAATATGTGAAAGGACGTGAGTGGGTTGCCGTTGCAGTCGAGATAGGGGATGGGTGAATCCATGATCGACGGCTGCAGAACATAACCCCCGATCAGGCCATTAGCATTTTTAAGAACTATCGCCTTGTACATCGAGTTCTTGCAATAATCGCGGATCACATTTTCGGAAACGTCACGTGAGGCGCAGGTGCTCGCTTGCGGTGTTGGCTCCTCAATTTCAATCCCAAACTGTTTCATGACGAGTTTGGAACTCGCGTCAGGGGTGAAGCTTTTTCCATTCCATACCAGCGTCAGCTTTCGCGATACCGACTTGAACGCGGTCGCGGGGTTGATCGGCTTTTTTGTCTTCTTTTCCCCGTCTCTCTGGAGCTCAGCGCATTTGGCGAGGTAGGCCGGTGTTGCCGGGCCACGGGAGAATTGCACACTAACGACCAGTTTGAGTGGTGCGCTCGAAGTGGCCGGCTGCACGACGAAGTCGGTGATTTGGTTGGCAGTGATCATGCTTCCCGGTTGTTTGCCATTCCAGCATCCGGAGACACTGTTGTCGTCGAGCGTTAGCAGGTTGTCCCAGCCACTTTCTGGATGCAGGTCGTCGCCCAGCTTGAAATCATACGTATCGAGCAACCAGTGTACGCTACTTTGATGATCGGTTTCCCATAGGCAGACTAGTGCATCGTGTGCATCGATCTTCGGAAAGGTTTTGCAACGGGCTGGATGAAATCCGCTTCGATACGACATTTGGACCCAGACTGCGCCGTGGCGTTCTGCGAGCAGCGTGCCGCCCCAATTGGCGACGTGTGGCTCGCATCCGCTAAAAACCGCCGCCACTTGCGTTTTGCCGGGTTCGGTAAACCTTCCTTCAATGAGGTTTTCCAATTCGTAGAACCCATCGTCTCCTGTCGGATCGATGGCCACTTGACCATCGGGACCTATCGAGGAGTCAAACGGTGGACAAGCGCGACAGCCAACCCGCAACTTGCCGGCATCGTGCACGACGGCGGCCGGGCAAATACTTGCGGCAACCTCCAATTTTCTTACGCCTTCGGGTCCAAGTGTTCGGACTAGGTTTGGGTCGAAGTCTGGCAAGCGCTCCGGCGGAACCACGGGGCCCGGAGAAGTCGATGGAGTCTGCGAAATCTCAACCGCCGACGAACTGGCAGCCTGCGCGGGCGGGGATGCTTGATCTACTCGAGTCGCGCTTATTACCGATGAATGACCTGGGTCTTGAAGTGCGCCGTGAGTGCCGTTGGTGACGATACAGCCAGCCGCCAAAGGGAGAACAGCGATCACAGCGCAAGACGGATGTCGCATCGAAATTCTCATATGCCATGGAAACAGCTATCACGCAGGCGGTACCGAACGACTTGCCCGCTCGCCCCAGAGACATCATCAAGAAATGCTGCTACTTACTGCAGCGTGAATTCGTCATCGTGCATTTTGCCTGAATTTTACGAGCAGCGGGCGCTGCAACATCAGCGCCTATGTGACCAGCTGGCCCGCCGCTCCCTGTACATATCGAACTTTCGAGGCCTTGCTTTTGTCATATTTGCCGGGGCGGCGGGCTTTACGATCTTTGGACACGCCGGAAGGTTCGGCGCTGTCGTGAGTCTGCTCGGGATCATTTCATTTATCGCCCTGGTGGTAAGGCACGCTCGGGTCATAGATGCACAGGAGCGTGAGGAGCGCTGGGTGCGAGTCAATCTGGATGCGGCCAAGCGCGTCAAGCGGGGCGCCTGGTACCAATTGCCGCAAACTGGGGAGCAGTTTCGCAACGCACGACATCCCTATGCCGACGATCTCGACATTTTCGGAGTCGGGTCGTTGTTCCAGCGGATTTGTGTCGCTCAAACACAAATGGGTCACGCTCGCCTTTGTGAGTGGTTGAGTGGCGAGACACATCCACGAGACTTAGAACAGCGGCAGCAGGCGCTCAGAACCTTGGGGCCGCAACTCGAGTTTAGACAGGAACTCGAAGTCCTCGGTTTAGGGACCCGGGATGCTTCAGCAAAAGGCAAGGCGATGGGTGAGCCGAGCGACCTTGCGCCCCTCTTAGCCTGGGCCGGTGGTTACTCGAAGCAGGGGCCGCACGGGAAATTCGCCGTTGTTGCCTGGGCGCTCCCCGCCGTCTCCTTGGCGTGCGCGCTGTTGAGCTACCGGGGGGTGATTCCCATATCGTTGGCGATACTACCCCTGGCTTTTCATCTGGTCGCGCTCGTGCGAGCGCGGCCTCATATGCGCTCGCTAATTCAAATGCTTTCAACGGCGGAGCGCATGGTCGATAAGGCGAGCCCCCTATTTGAATTGCTAGAAGGCAACCCCGAATTGGCCGGATTGCTGCGACAATTCGACGTGGGAAAAACTCCACCCAGCGTGGCCCTTCAGTCACTCAGTAAGATTGGTGGCTGGTTCGAATTGCGGCATAATGGGCTCGTCTATCCATTTGCCAATGTGCTGTTGCTTTGGGACATTGACTGTTGGCTCGCCTTTGAGCGTTGGCGTAAAAGGCATGGTCAAAAGCTGCGCGATTGGTTGGCGGCCATCGGAGAGGCAGAGGCCCTGAGTAGCCTAGCTGGGTTTTACTACGATGAACCCGACTCCTGCTTTGCCGAGATCGCTGACGACGAATGTGGATTCGAGGCCACCGCTCTCGGGCATGCGCTAATCCATCCACTGGATCGAGTCAGAAACGACGTTGCTGGGTTGCACAAGGGACATGGGCTGCTGGTGACGGGTTCGAATATGTCCGGAAAGAGTACCTACTTGCGAGCCATTGGGCTAGGGGCAGTCCTCGGCTTTGCGGGTGGGCCCGTCTGTGCAAAGCGGCTGCGCATCAGTCGACTTCGCATTGCAACCAGTATGCGTATCAGCGACAATCTTGCCGCAGGTGTCAGCCATTTCTACGCGGAATTGCAGAAGCTGAAGCG
>PMCK01000566.1:13405-16779 GCA_003154095.1 Myxococcales bacterium
TTCGATTATCGACTCTACCCGGGTCCTGTCACGGCGGGCAACGCTTTGCGGCTGATGCAAAAGCTGGGCATCGCGGTGCCCCTCGACAATGATTAGGATAGAGGGATACCTAGAATTCGCGCCGCCACATCTCATGACCAGAAGTTGAGACTCGAAATTCGGGGCTGCGGCCCGAGCTCCCTTTGGGCCGCACCCCATGTCCACGTGCCGCCACGACCCAAAAAGAATCGTGAATACTTGGGTCTTGCCGATTCTGCCGAATATTCCTCGCAGCAGGCGGCGGAAAGTATTGCGTTTGACAGTGACTAGAATAACGTTCCGGTTATCGTAAGCGCGATGCGATCGCAAAGGAGCGAGCATGACCAATATGAAAGCCGTTCAAGTATCGAAGGCCCGGGGTGCATTCGAGCTGGTTGAGCGAGAAATCCCGGAACCAGGCACCAGGCAGGTTCGCATAAAAGTCGAAGCCTGCGGTATCTGCCATAGCGACGCGTTCGTGAAGTCGGGGGCCTACCCGGGCCTCGTATTACCTCGAATCCCAGGGCATGAAATCGCCGGGCGTGTCGACGCGGTCGGTGCAAACGTAACGGCATGGCGTGCGGGCGATCGAGTCGGTGTAGGTTGGCATGGCGGCCACTGTTTCGAGTGCAACGCCTGCCGGCGCGGGCTCTTCATCAATTGCGAGAATGCGCTCGTCACAGGGATAAGCTTCGACGGGGGTTATGCCGAATACGTGTTAGCCCCGACCGAGGCCGTCGCCAGGATCCCCGAAGCGCTCAGTGCCGTTGACGCCGGGCCCTTGCTTTGTGCGGGCATCACGACGTACAATGCGCTGCGAAATAGCGGGGCGCGTCCGGGTGACACGGTGGCCGTTCAGGGCATTGGCGGCCTTGGGCACCTCGCCATTCAATTCGCGTCGCGAATGGGTTTTCGTACCGTTGCCATATCGCGGGGCGCTGATAAAGAGGCTCTCGCTCGCCAGCTTGGCGCGCACGAATATGTCGACACGCAGTCGTTGACGGCCGCCGAAGGCCTGAGCAAGCTCGGTGGCGCGGATCTTGTGCTAGCGGCGGCACCGAACAGCGAAGCCATTGCGAGCACGGTCAATGGCCTGAAATCCAGGGGGAAATTGCTAATTGTTGCCGCACCGCTCGAGCCGCTAAAGATTTCGGCGTTCGGGTTGCTCAGCGGCAAAACAATTGCCGGTTGGCCCAGCGGTACCGCAATCGACTCCGAGGATACCCTGGCCTTTAGCGCACTCACCAACGTGCGCCCGCGCGTGGAGGTCTTCAAGCTCGAGCAGGCCGAGGAAGCCTTTGCCAAGGTTATGGAAAACCGGATCCGCTTTCGCGCGGTGCTAACGCCCTAGTGCACGAGGCAGCCAGCGACGAAGCAATGCAATCGGACTGATGTGCCGCCAGTGTTCGCATCATTGCCGGAGCCGCCGGTATCAGCCCACCCCGATCGCGTGCGAACGCGGAGCCGCGATCAGGCCCAATTGGGGTTGCGGCGAGACCCCCAGCGATTGTGGACCCAAGCCGTGACCTGTGAGACCTGCATTGCAACACTTGGTAAGCCTTTCCCCGATGCGAGAGCCTTTTTTTTCTGCCACAGCGGAACGGAATCGGTGACTGAACGAGCAATACGGGCAGTGAATCAGGCCGTTTTTGCCGGAAATGAGCGCCGAATAGCGCGTCGTCGCGAGGCCCGCCTTGGCCGAGTCTTGGGCAGTCTGCAGTTGTGAAGTGCCCCCAACAATATCAAATGTAGGGAATGGGCCGAGATTGTTGCTCAATTCTCATTTTTTTTGCTTCTTGCAGTTCGCGCGAGAGTAATTCACCTTAGCTGGGGTGACCCGGTTTTGGCTCAAAGGATACCGGACTCATTTGGTTGTTGGTTTGTGGTTTGTTGGTCTGCTGGTCTACGGGAGAGTGTGAAATGAGAATACTTAGGTCTGTCTATGTTTTGAGTTTGGGAAGCTGTTTCGGAATCGTCGCCTGCTCGAGCAGCAAGAGCGCGGATGGCAACACAAATCCAAATTCGGGCTTCAATCCGACGAACCCCAATAGCCCCACGGGCGGCCAAGTGGCGCAGAACACGGACACTGGGATCAGTGCTCCGATCACGGCGGCCAAGGCGGCAACATTGACGGATCCGAATAATCCGTCGACGTGCACGGGAGGCGGTGCGGAACCCGAAGGCGGTTCACCACCGGTGATGGAGTTCGTCATTGATAAGTCGGGTTCGATGCACGACGACCCGGCCAACCCGGCCGATCCCAATGGGCCAAGAAAGTGGGACGTGTTCTCTCAGACGATGCCCGGCGTGTTCGCGTCATTGCCAGCAAACTTTGCCATCGGTGTTACCTTCTACAACAGGCCTAGCGGCTGTTATACCGGCGTGCAAGACGTACCCATTGCTCCCCACACTGCGGCTCAGCAAACACTCATTGCAACTTCTATCGCTAACACGACTCCGAACGGTTACACGCCGACATACGGCGCTTGGAATTTTGGATTGACCCAGCTGCAGAATTGGCAGGCGCCCGCGGCATACGCCGTCAGCCCGCGGTACATCGTGCTCATTACTGACGGCATTCCCACCGTTAACCGGGACAACTGCACCGTTAGTTCCGGCAAGTACATTACCCAGGCAGAGTACGATGCCCAAATTGCCGAAATTTCCGCTACAACCCAGGCATCGCAGCCTCACGTCAAGACATTCTTTGTAGGTGTCGTGGGCAGCGAAAATCCCCAAGGCGCCCCGTACGATCCACGCTACATGTTGTCGCAACTGGCTGTTGCTGGCGGAACGGCTACCGCCGGTTGTGTTCCTAAATCGGGAACGCCCGCCGGTGATACTGTGAATCCGCCCGGCACTTATTGTCATTACGACCTTTCGCAAGCCACAGACTTCGGCGCGGCCCTATCGAGCACGCTCGGCAGCATCGCGCAGTCCGTCATTTCTTGCGACTACACGATACCCACGCCTAGCACAGGTGGCCAAATCGATCCCAACACAGCCGCGTTAGTCTACAACGACGGTAACGGAGTTTACTCACTCGTGTTGCCGAATACGACGGCGGGCGTCACTGCAGCCAATTGCGACAAGGGCTATATCTTCACGAATGCCGCCTACACTCAGCTACACATCTGCAGCACCACTTGCACCTTGCTCCAGCAGAACCCCGCGGCCAGTTTGGAGATCCGTTTCGGGTGCACCACTGGGTCGTTGATTAATTGATGGTATTCCCTTCCATCTGTTGGCGTTGAAGTTGCCCTTGCGATGGCATCGAATGCGTCCGCGTTAGCGTTTCGAGACCGTGAGTACATTCAGTCCTTCTGATTATGGTGGTTTGGGCCCCGGCCCAAACC
>PMCK01000537.1 GCA_003154095.1 Myxococcales bacterium
CCAGTGCCGGGGGTGTGCGATAGAGCCAGTCGTTCATGGCTCGAGCTTACCACAGGGGCCCACGGATGACGCGAGGGCCGGCTTCAGCCAGCCATCCGTATCGGGATCCCGCACCGCAGACGGAGTCTATGTGCGGGATCCAACTGGGACGAAATCGACTACCCGATAAGGCAGAAGCAATCGATTACACCAGAGCAGCCGTCTGGTTTTTGGCAGGGGAGTATGTAGCGAATGCCGTCGTTCGTTGACATGCATTCCTGCTTTCCATTGGCGTCAGGAGGACAGTAGTCATCGCAGGTCCAGGGCGAACAACAGGGGCCGCAGTCAAGCGTTCCACCGCAACCGTCGGGGAACGTGCCGCACATGCTGGTGGAGCACTTCTGAGGCACGCAACAGGAACCGCAGTCAAGGGTTCCACCGCAACCGTCGGGTATGATGCCGCAGGTCTTGGGGTCACAGGTCCGTGGTATGCAACAGGGTTGACAGTCCATGGTTCCGCCGCAACCGTCGCCAACCTTGCCGCACATAGTAGTGGTGCACTTCTGTGGCACGCAGGTACAGGGGGCGCAGTCAAGTGTTCCGCCGCAACCGTCGCCAACCTTGCCGCACATACTGGTGGTGCACTTCTGTGGTGTGCAGGAACAGGGGCAGTCTAGTGTTCCACCGCAACCGTCGCCAACCTGGCCGCACATACCAGTAGTACACTTTTGTGGCACGCAAGCAGTATCACCTTCGGCACAGAAGGTGACGCAGGCTTCTCCCGAGTCGCCGCCTTGGGTCTGATCGCCGTCGTGTCCAATGATCTGTAGGCGGTAAGAATGGCCGGATACGAAGGCAGCCTCATACCGGGCTTCGGTGCCGAAACCCTTAGCCGTACGGCCCGTTCCCGGACAATTATTGTAAGCCGCGACATTGCCACCGCCGTAACCCGTGGGATCAGGTAAAGCAACTCCGGCGGGTGGTGGTTGGCAAACACACTGAGCCGCGACCGACGCTGGAACTGGGTCGGCGTTGGTGCCTAGGTTCCAATAGTTGAAGCCCGAGGGATTGGCGTCTGGGGTTCCGTTCGTGGCTGCCTTCCATGTCCCGAAGACCGCAACTGGGTCGTAAGCTCGACCGCCTTGCTGCTGATCACCAGCCTTGCAATTGGGGTCCGCCGTGATGTCGGTAATGAAGAGTGAGGGCCGCAAGGGTCGACCGCTGGTATCAACGCAGGACGGATCACCCGTGTTCGGATAATATGCGAACCCTGGATTGGAGGGCATTGGCGTAACGGTATAGCCGTTCTGGACGCAGCCCAACGTCATCGACATCTCGTCATTGAAGAACGCCTGAACCTGGCCTGGGGCAGCCCCACCACCTGACGCGGTGATGCCACAGATAAACGCGTTCTCGTTGAATGAAGTTGCTGGATAGCCGCAATTGTCGGTTGTTCCTGAGGAAGTGGGGATCGTTATTCCTGGAGTACAGTGGGCCGTGCCCGTTCCTGTGCAGCTCGCGACGGCGGGCGTATTTGCAGGAAGGTCGCAATTCGTACCACTGCAGCAAACGGTGGGAGTCCTCGCCTTGTTACAAGTGAGACCGGGCGCGCAGCCGCCCGTGGTGTCACAGAGACATCCTTGCTGGCCGGCGACGCACACCTGAGGCAGGCCACTGCCGTTAGCACTGGTTCCACCGCCGCACTTGTTAGGTACGCCAGGGCTGGAGGTGCTGCCACAGCCGCAGCATTGCGGAGCCGTGCAGGTACCGCAGTCGACGACTCCACCGCAGCCGTCTGATACTGATCCGCAGTCTTTGTTGCCGGCAGATTGACAGGTTGTCCTGGTGGTGCACGCGCTTGGACACTGATTCGGAACGACCAGGCCGCAAAGTGCTGCCGGGCAGTTGTTGCTGCCGCAATCGATGACTCCGCCGCAGCCGTCTGATATGGGGCCGCAGTCCTTGTTGCCGGCAGATTGACAGGTAATCTTGCTATTGCACGCAGGCGGACATTGATTCGCAGCCTGCTGCCCGCAAACGGATTGTGGGCAATTTGTGTAACCGCAGTCGATGACTCCGCCGCAGCCGTCTGGTTTTTTCCCGCAGTCAGTGCTGCTGCAGGTTACCGGGGTGCTGCACGAAGCAGGGCATTGATTGGCGGCTGTTTGGCCGCAAACATTTTGAGGACAGTTGGCGTAGCCGCAATCGAGGATTCCACCGCAGCCGTCCGATTTTTGTCCGCAGTCGGTGGCGCTGCAGGTTGCCTTATTGGCGCACGCAGGCGGACATTGATTCAGGGTGTTCAAGCCGCAAATGGCTTGGGGGCAATTAGTGAAACCGCAGTCGTAGACGTCGCCATTGGCGTCCACCACTTGGCCGCAGATTGTGGGTCCATCGCAGACTGCAGTACCGATGACGGTGCTACCCCCGGTGGCAATAATGGCCCTGCGGCCGCCCGTGGCCCGCACGCCGCCGGTGTCGCCTGCACCACCGTCCCCCGTGCTATCGCCTCCGACGCTGTTGTCGACTGCTCCTGCGCCACCGTTGGGTGTGTACACATTTCCCGCACCCCCGGTTACTTGAATATCCCCGTTAACATCCGAATTCTTGCTGCTCCCGCAACCGACCGAAAAGAGTATGAAACCAACCCAACAATATCTTAAGTAGTTGTACATGTTCATATCCCTTCGGTTTCGCGAGCCAGAATGTGAACTGTCGCGAATTGCCAATTCCAGCAACCGAACATCCTTGCAACTCAGTCCCAGAATCAGTCTGTGACCAAAATCCTCACCAACCGACCTATCGTAGCTGAACCACTGTCGTGGAACAACCTCCAAGACAAATCACACTCACATGAGCGCATGTTTCAATCCGATCAGGGTCTCTTGCCCCGTCCATCTCTCGACGAACGAAGGTACAGCGCTTGTTGAAAAGTGTGTGCCGACTGGATCAGTGGTTTGTGGCCACATGAGGCGCGCTGCGTAGTAGTGCTCGGTTCGATGCGGGGGTGCCTAGCCAGATATCAGCGTAACGGAGTTCGTGAACACTTGACGTCCGCATCCGGCCCGAATCCAAACAGCTACCGGTACCTAACCTTGTTTAGATGGGCCACGGAGAATTGGTCGCGTGACAATCGACGGCGCCCGCGACGCCCCGAGTCTGTGCTTGTCTGGCATGACGGCACGAGTAGCCACGTGCCGCTGTGCCCCCAAACGAACCCATTGTAAGGTAGTTTATCATGCCGACTGTTCGGCAGCCCATTTCAGATAACTCGGCCAAGAGTACCGAATGTCAGTACCCCGTTCCCACACCTCTCTCTTGCTCGCAGCTTCGTGCATTGTGGCGCTGGCTCAGCCGCTCGCTTGCATGACTCCTCCACCACTTCAAGCGGAGACGGCTGCGTCCACCGCCGCAGCCGCTTCGAATTCACTAGCCACGGAGACAATGACGGAACTCGACGCTTGGACCGCGAGCAGCCTGATGAGTCCCGGTATCAACATCGGAAACACTTTGGAGAACACGACTCAATGGGAAACCGGCTGGGGCAATCCGCGAATCACGAAGGAGTACGTCCAGAAACTGGCGGGTCTCGGGTTCAAGACGGTACGGTTGCCAGTGGCTTGGGACACGTATGCGGTTAATGGCCGCGTTCAACCCGACAAGCTGCGCCGAGTCGGCGAGGTCGTTGATTGGATTACCAAAGCCGGAATGTTCTGCGTGCTCAACATTCATTGGGACGGCGGATGGATCGATTCTGGTTCTAAGGAACACTTCCCGCAGACCTTCGCCACTTTCAGCTCGGAAGCTGAGGCGAAATTCCGTTCCTACTGGGAGCAGATTTCTAGCCATTTTGCGGGCAAGAACGAAAGGCTAATTTTCGAGGACCTGAACGAGGAAACGAACTTTACCAACGAAGGCTCGACCGAAAAAGCCTATGCAACGCTGACGCGCGTGAATCAGATTTTTATCGACATTGTGCGACATTCCAGCGGAAACAATCCAAAGCGCCTGCTAATTATCGCCGGCTATTCCACCGATATTACAAAGACGTGCGCCAAAGAATACAAGCTGCCAATCGACACGATACCGGGTCGCCTCTTTATCTCGGTGCACTTTTACACGCCGTGGCAGTTTTGTGGAATGACCGAAGATGCTGACTGGGGAAAGATGATGCCGACCTGGGGCAATGAACGCGAAGTTGCCGAGCTCGATCGTCTATTTGACACAATGGGCGACTTTTGCACTCGCAACGGCATTCCGGCCTTCATTGGGGAATTCGGGGCCACTGCGAAAAAGGACGCGGCATCGCGGGTTCGATGGATGTCGGCGGTCGAGCAAGCTGCAATTTCGAGGAAGATGGTTCCCGTACTCTGGGATACCGGCAATGAAATCTCCCGACGCCAACCCAATGCAGCCAGTCCAGAGTTACTCCAAGTCCTAAAGGATCTCACTTTGCGAGGAGCTGGATCGCCCATTCGCAAAGTGAATTGACTCAGCGGTGCGCTCGTACTGACGCCAGATCGGCAAACTGGTGTCGAGCAAGTCTGCGAAGGCAGTCAAGTCCGCATCGTCAACCCCGGTGCGCACTGGGGGCCAACAGCCGTCGAAACACAGGTGGCGTCATACCCATTTTCGGCGGAATGCTTCGCTCCGCTCCGCCGCCTCGTCGGTTGGGGACCCATGGCACTTTGTTAGATGGGCTTCAGCGGACAAGTCGCAAGAAAATCGACATCTGTCCCCAGTCAGGCTTCGGAGTCAGATATTTTGGGGCTGCACTGTAACGATTTTTTCGAGCCAAAGGATCCGTTTACTTGGCGGTGCAGTCCATCAAAATGCCCATATCGAGCGAACGATGTGATACCTTGATCGCCGCGAGGAATGAGAGATGTCGAAACTTAGCAAATTCGCTGCCAGTGCAGCCGTCGCGTCGATCGTGGTAGGGTCACTCTGTGCTTGCAACAAGGCCGAACGTACTCAAGGTTCAGGGCCGCCCGCTGCATCGGCGGCTGCCGCTCAATCGGCAGTATCGAACGAACAAGATCAAGACAGTCAGCTCACCGAAAAGTTGAACAAGTACATCGACTGTCTGAATAACATCAGCGAGCAAATCATGCGGGCTCGCCAGGACTATTTCTCATTTGCCGACGAGAAGAAAGGGCCCAGCACCAAAGGCGATCCGCGCATCAACCTCTACATCAGTGCCGACCAGGCATGTCTCGATGGGCTCGCCAAGGTTAAACCACTTCCGCCTCCGTTGCCGGCAATCGAGGCAACTGTGACTACGTACGAACAATCGGTTCGCGAAATCGTCCCGCTCATCAAGCAAGTGAACGAATATTACAAACAGGGTGACTACAAGGATGACAAGTTTGCCAAGGGCAAGGCGATGCATGGCCCCTTGGTGGCTGCATTCGCCAAGTTCGCTGCTGCCAACAAGAACCTGGACGACAAAGTTTCCAAGATAAACGAGGACCTTTCTGCGCGTCGCCTTGCCTCACTTGAGAAAGATCCGACACAGAAGTTGCACTACCTGGTGGCCCGGTCCGAAAAAGAAGCAAAGGTTCTCGTTGATGTCGCTGTGGTGAAGGACTTGAAGGACCTCGATCTCGAGAAATTGACCGCCCTGCTCGGAGTCTACGAGAAGACCGTTAGCGAAATCGACGCGTACACTTCTGCACACAAAGATGAAACGGACAAAGTCAATAGCTTCCCCAATTTCGAGAATCAGACCAAATCCTTCCTCAAGTCGGTGAAGGAGCTAATGCGCCGTAAACGTGACGGGAAGGATTTCAAGAAGGAATCGGGTTATCCAACGAGCATCGAGGGTCATCCAGCACAAGTGCTCGAACAGTACAATCGACTCATCACGGACGGTAATGGGCTGTATTTCCGTTGAGGGAGAGACCGGCGGATAGGGACTGAACCATTTTTGCAGAAGCGCAACGAGCACCTGATGGCAGTTACGTGGTGTAGAATCTTAATCGGTAGAGTGTCGTTGTCCCTGCTGGCCCTCTTATGGCTGGTTCCCGGGTGTGCGGGCACGAAGTCAGCTCAATGTGGCGGAACTGGTTGCGGAGCGGCTGCGTTCGCCAATAGCGATCAAAACTCGGCGAATTCGGATAACGAGACTGCCAACATACAGGTCGTAAATGCCCCAACCTGGATGCGTAGCGGTGGCAACTCAACCACCTATCCGAATGAGCTCTATCTGACTGGCATCGCTGCAGCGAAGGGCGATAACGCGCTCAAGCGAGCCATGGCGGATGCCGCCGCGGATCTCGCGAACCGAATCACGGTACGCATCGAGAGCGAACTCTCGGACGTGAGCTCAGAAAAGAACGGTAAGGTTGACTACCACATTGCGGCAATGACTCGGCTTACTTCGGATACTCGCATCCAGGGGCTAAAGTACGAGGTTGCTCATGTCGGGACCGACGTATACTCGCTCGCCTACATAAGGAGGAGTGATGTTGCAACGGAGCATCGCATGCAGCTCGAACACGCGCTGGTTGCATTGCGTACCTGCATGAATTCGGCTCGGTCACTTCGCGTAGGTGTCAACGCCAGTGTTGCGTCGGGGTACCAGCAATGCTTGCAGTACGTTACCGAAGGCCTACAGCATGATGCAGTGATGCGCAATGTCGACCCTCAAAGCAGGGTTCACAAGCCCCCTTCGGAACTCGTGCAGTGTCTGCAGGAAATCCGCGATGCAACCGCCTCGATCACTGCACGGCCCGCCACGTCAATCAAAGAGGCTGCCGACTTTCTGGCGTTGCAACTGAGTGCGCGCGGGACCATTCAATACGTATTTCGCGATGCCCCCGCATTCCGGTATGGAGTCACTAACTTCGCGAGCAGTCTTGGGCAGCAACTTTCACTCAGTTTGGAAAGCGCCCTCGCTCAGCGCAAGAGCAGTGCTGAGTCGCGCGTTGACTACCCCGACGCTGCCGTTCGAGGCGTCTACTTCGAAGAGGGTGACAATATTCGCGTTGCCGCGACCGTCGTCGAGGTCACTACGGGAAGGGTCGTTGGCGGAGCCGAAATCGTCATTGCGAAGTCCAATATACCCGCAGGGGTCGCGATTCGCTCCAAGAATCTCGAGTCAGCCATGGCCGATCAGCGGTTACTAGCCGAGGGAGAACTCATCGACGGATCGCTGCGCGTGGAAGTGTGGACTGACAAGGGCCGTCGTGGTGTCGTCTACGCTGAGTCGGAACCAATTCGGCTGTTCCTGCGCGTTAATGCCCCTGCCTATGTGCGATTGATCTACGTTCTGCAAAGTGGCATCCAGGTACCCATAGATCAAGGCTACTACGTTGACGCTTCCAAAGTGAACATGGCAGTCGAGTACCCGGATCGCTTCGAAGCGGCACCTCCGTTCGGCGTTGAGCACATTCACGCCACCGCATTCTCCAAGCAGCCAGAGCCGCTGCCCGTGGCCACTCAGACGATCGACGGGCAGAACTATACAATCGTACAAGACGGGCTTTCGGCGGTGGTGCGGCATCGCGGAATCAAACGCATCGAGAAGGATGAGGTGGCCGAATCACTGCTTTCGATCACCACGTTTCCTTCCACGTCACGTTAGTCAATTCTTCCGTTTCTTAAGCAGATCGACGGTTTTCTGCTGGCGAGACTCGCTTGCCAGCTGGGCCGGATCTCGTCCCTTGCGGTCGCGGGCATTGGGATCGGCACCGCTTGCGAGCAGCAGTGAAACCACGGAATCACGTCCATTTTGTGCCGCCATATGCAATGCAGTCAGCCCCTCGTGGTTGGCAAGGTTGGGTTTGGCATGATTCGACAGCAGCAGTTGAACAACCGCATAATGCCCGTTTTGAGCTGCGCGCATCAGGGCGCTATCGCCAAACTTCGTTTCTACTGGATTTGGATCCGCACCCCGCGCGAGCAGTTCGTTCACGATCGAGGTGTGTCCGCCATGCGCGGCGTGAAAGAGTGCAGTCATCTTCCACTTGTTCTGATGGCGGAAACTGGCACCCCGTGCCAAAAGGAGGGGAGTCACCGTTTCTGCCCCGTTCATCGAAGCGACGTCCAAGGCCGAGTTTCCGTCCTCGTCTTCTGCGCCAACCACTGCCTTTGCATCGAGCAGCAACTTGACCACATCCACCTGCCGACGCGCCGCTGCGACAATGAGCGGCGTACGTCCGCGGCCGTCGCGAGTCTCCAGTCGGGGGTGTTTCGAGAGCAGGGCTTGAACGACGGGAAGACTGTTGTCAGCCTCATTGATCGAGATGTGTAAGGCCGTTCCATCGCGAGTCTTGTCACCTTTGTTTACGTCTGCTCCGGCAGCCAAAAGGAGCTTGGCGGCTTCTACGTAGCCCCAGCGACTGGCTTGCATTAAGCTTGTGTATCCTGACGAAAGTTCGGAATTGGGATTGCCTTTTTGCGAAAGGAGATACTTCAATACCTCCGTGCGCCCGCGGTATGCCGCCGTCATGACCAGTGACCAACCGTCGTTGCCCTTCCAGTTCGCTGACACCTTTGCCGGGACGAGCCGCTTGACCTCGGCGATATCGCCCGATTCACAGGCTTTCTTTGCGGCAGAACCGGCGTCCTGTGTCAAAGGCACGGGACTGCTGGCAATTGCAGGCGCACTATCCAGGCGACTCGGGGCAGTCGTTGTCGACGATTTGGCGGCGTCGTGTCCCGTCGTTTGCGATTGCTTCTGCGGGAAGGCAAAGCGCTGAGCCAGGTTGTCTCGATCGACTGTAGGCTGCTGCAGTCCGCGGCTTGTCACCGGCACAGTATCGACTACATAGGAGCTGAGCTCGTCGGTGGCAATCTGCCCGTCACGGTTGCGATCCGCGACGCTATCTGACAATGCCTTCAGAATCGCCGAAGTGAAGAACCCGTGGCGTAGCGCGGCACTCTCGTACGACGCTTGCCCGCCCAGTGAGGAGGATAGCACGATGGCACCGCTGCGGCGCATCAGACTGTTGTAGATGAATCGATCCCGTTCATACGTATAAGTGCGCGCCGTGCCACCAGCCGTTCGACGTAGGCCTCGCGATACGACATCCTTGACTGTGGCGGTTGAGGCGACCCCGGGATCGTCCTGGTCCTTGTCGCCAGATTCGCACGTATCCATCAAAGAGAGTTTGCGGCGCGCGGGGGCGCTCACGAGCATCTCTTCGAGTAGTTCGAATGGCGCCGCAGAGCCCTGCAAATGCTTCAGATCTGCTTCATGGGTGAGAAAATAGTAGGTTTCATCCGGGTCCGAATCGTGCAGGCCGTGGCCTGCCACGAACAGGACGACGGTGTCGTCGACCTTGCTCTGGGCTAGCCACTGCTTTGCCCCGGCCATTGTTGAAAGTGTGCACTCCGAATTGGTCAATGTTTTGATGTGAACCTTATCGAAACCTGCCCCCATTTTGCCAAAGCGATCTCCCAGTTCCGTCGCGTCAGCGTCCGCGAATTCGAGGTTGAGTACACTATTTTTGTACTTGGAAACGCCCAGTCCCAAAAAGTAGAGATCGCCGCGTACGGGGTTGTCGTAGCGCACGAAGGTGAGGGCGCGCAGGGATTCGATGCCGCGTATGCTCGTGCAACTTACCTCGATCTTATTTTCGCCTTGTGTGAGTTCAAGACTGGTCTCGATTCGCTTGTCCGTTCCCGTGATGCTGCGCTGTTCACCGACTACGGGCACATCGTTGACGAAGAGATCGTAATGACTAAGTCCAAAGTGGTTGTCGCGACAGCGCAGCGCAAGCTTTACCTTCTTGCCGGCTGTCTGAGCGGATATGATCTCGGCATCGGGTGCATAGGCTGGTATCCGTCCTCCACTTGCTTCCAGATTTAGCTGACGCAAGCGTTTCAAGTAGAGACGCCGGTAGACATCGACTAGATCGGCGTTTCCGAGACCCAATCGCGATAAAATCACGTCCGGACGATTGTTGTACGGCGCAAATTGATCAACGGCCCAGGCGTCGAGGCCGCGCGTCATTGCGACTAGCTCGCCGCCATGGGGTGACGCATCGAAGATTCCGTCGGGCGTCGCGCTCACCCATTCCGTATTGCGCGCCACCAGGATCATCGGCGACCGGTTGGAGAGATTCCATAGCCTTGCGGAGGTATCGCTACTCGCGCTCAGGATATGCTGGCCCGTAACATCATAGGCTAATGCCTGCACGAGCGCCGAGTGACCCGTAAGAAGATGCGACTGCCCGCTAGCAAGATCCCAGATTCGCAGGTTCTGGTTTTCTGGGGTCGCCAGCTCTTTTCCGTTAGGCGAAAATGCTACGTCATTGACGTTGGACCATTCATGACGTGTAGCCAGCCGCTTTTCCTTGGTTCCGTCACGGCGATGCAGCAACACGGCTTTTGCGGCAACGCTGGCGATGCGTGAACTGTCGGGGGAAAACGCGATTCCGCTTACGATTGCCGTTCCATCATGTCCGGACAATTCGCCTTTGCGTTGGCCATCCCAAGACCACAGTCGCAGCTGACCGTGATCACTGCCGGATGCCAAAAGGCTACCATCCGGTGAAGCGGCAAGCGCCTCGACTCGACCCTCGTGAGCCTTGAACGTGCGGATCAACTTGCCAGTATCGATGTTCCATATCTCGACTGAACCGCGAGCACGACCGCAGACCAACTCGCGACCGCTGGGTGAAAATGCCACCCCTGTTGCAGAATCTCCCGTGGACTTTTCGAACGAGCGCTCCAACGTGCCGGTGCGCTTGAACATTCGAAGCACTTGGCCCGCACTCGCGAGATGACTCCCATCGGGAGAGAATGCCAGCCCTTGCACGGCCTCATGCCCGCCGTCCAAAGTCGCGAGCAGCTTGCCAGTCGCGGACCAGAGGGTAACCTTGCCGTTCCAGCCAGCAACGGCAAAACCACCATCTCGGGCATAGGCTGCCGCGGAGAGCTCTGCTGGATGCTCCAACAACTGCATTTGCATCCTCCCGCCGATTTCCCACAGGCGAATGGACGGCAAATCGCGACCTGCTGCGATCACGAGGCGCCCGTCTTGCGAGATGTCAACTGACGTGGGCGCCGCACCGCCTTCGCCGGGGGACGAATAGGTTCGTACGACTTTTCCCGCCTTGTTCCAGAGCGTAACCTCGCCTGCGCCGGCTCCCAAGAGTTGGCCGTCTGCGGTGTACCGTAACCCGGTCATTTCGCGATCGGCGATGCTCTGCTTGAGCGTGCCGTCCAAACCAAAAAGCCGAACACGATTCTGCCCTCGATCGTACGGATTCGCGGAATACTCGCGGATCTTGCGCGTCGAGACGGTTAGCGCCTTGCTATCTGGACTGAATGCTATCGCCGATACGGCACCTTCGTCTGCGCGCCACGACTGCAAGGGTTGTCCCTGCGTATTCCAAATTCGGACGTAACCCTGTTCGTCGGCGCTCGCCAACATGCTCGAATCGGGGCTAAATGCGACGTCCTGCATCGCGTACTTGTGTTCGGTTAGGTGCGCGACACGCTCCCCGCTGCGGCGCCAGATGAAAATGTCCTTGTACGCGCTGCCGCTGGCAACGAATTTTCCGTCCGGTGACCACGCGAGCCCCATAACCGCCCCTTGATTGCCCTTGAATGTCTGCAAGAGCTGACCGTCCGTCAGACGGTACATGACCACATCCGGACTCTGACCAGCCACCAGTAGGGCTTGCCCGTCGGGCGACAATGCGGCTGACCACGCGTCGAATCCAGTTGCGATGACACGCACGAGCCGTCCGTCGAGCTTGCGAACGTGAACTGTCTGATCGTTGCTTGCGTCAACGAACCCCGCGCCGGATGGCAAGAAGTGTATCGCGCTTATCCCACGCGCATGGGTGCGCTGCACGACCAACTCGAGATCGCTCGGACCGAGTTCGGCCGTCGCCGAACCACTTGCCGCTGATAAGGCTGTCGTGGTTGAAGATAGACAAAGCACTGCAAGTGTGAAATTCAGAAACTTTCGCAACATTGAGCCACGATAACAGGCAGTTCCCATCGAAGGTCGGGCCGGGTGATGTTTTGTTTGATGTCGGTTCGGCACGGA
>PMCK01000071.1 GCA_003154095.1 Myxococcales bacterium
GGAATCGCGCATGACTTCAACAATCTCGTTGCGGGCGCCTTCGGCCATGTGGAAATGGCCCGCGAGTACATAATCGAAGACAAGGTAACCAGCGCGGTGGACTGCCTGGCGGAGGCTGCGGGAACATTTAACCGGGCGCGCGAGCTTACACGGCAGCTCCTTACATTCTCCAAGGGCGGCGCTCCGCAGAAGAAGCCGGGCAATTTGGCTGCATTCGTCAGAAGAACCGTCGAGAGTGCGCTCGCGGGTTCCAACCTGCAACCGGAGATTACCGAAGGGGAGCAGTCGCCCCCGGTTGCATTCGATGAAAACCAAATTGCTCAAGTGCTGGACAACCTAGTCGTCAACGCCCGCCATGCAATGCCGCTTGGTGGAACGCTCCAAGTGTCAATTGATGTCATTCACGTCAATGTCGGAACTGCGTTGCCCCTATCTATTGGAAGTTACAGTCGCATTAGCATCAAAGACGCCGGCGTTGGCATTCCTCTCGAGAACATGCCAAAGCTCTTTGACCCGTTTTTTACGACCAAACCNNTACCTAGGCCTTCGTTCGAGCTTCTCAATCGTCAAAAGGCATGGCGGCCACCTCGACGTCGAATCGGAATTGGGAAAAGGGACAACTTGCCATGTGTACTTACCCCACGACGCAGATACTCTGACGGAGCCCAGAAACATTACTTCGAATCGACCAACACGGCAGGGTCGAATCTTGGTGATGGACGACGAGGACACAGTGCGTCGAGTCACCTGCTCACTGCTGATGCGCCTTGGCTACGAAGTCGTCCCGGCCGCCGACGGGGGTGAAGCGATCGAGATTTATCGGAGAACCATGACTTCGGGCAATCGATTTGCTTTCGTAATCCTCGATCTTACGGTTCCCGGAGGGCTCGGAGGTCGGGAGACCCTAGAGTCGATTCATGAGATGGACCCCAACGTCATCGCCATTGCCACGACGGGATATTCGAATGACCCCATCTTGGCTAATCCAGAAGCATATGGCTTCCACGCCGGTCTCGCCAAACCCTACTCACGCCAAGAATTCATCGCGTTAATAGGACGGGTTACTGGTTAGCGCGTTGTCTGGGCCGGCCCCCCCCACATTCATATCTTCAACAACACACCCAGCGATCCTAGGAGTGCGGGACTAAATCCCCAGCCGTTGAGTGACCCTTGAGTCGACGAACTGAAGCCCTGCAAACGGTACCCAATACTCGCGTCCGCCGAGATCACTGGAATAATTTCATAGACTAGTCCCGCGCAAGCTTCGAAGGACATCCCGCGCAAGGTTACATCCGACCACGATGCGTTGTAAGGGTAGCCCGTATTGGGGTCAGCTGTCGTGACCGTTACCCCGTTCGGCATATTGAGCCAGCCATAGCCAGGTGCAACTCCCACAAAGGGCTTGAAGTGGCCAAGCTCGAGGTAAATTCGAAGTTCAACCCCAAGATTGTATAGCTTCGCTTTGTCGTGATCGTACCAAGAATTGTCGACGTTGTAACTGATGGCTCGATGCTTTGTATATTCGAGGCTCAAGGCTGCCGATACACTCAGTTTACTAAGCAGATTCTTAATCAGCACACCCGCGGAAGGTCGAATGCCGAGCGAGTCTGATAGTTTGGGCCAAAAAGCAATGCGCTGAGCGCCGAACGAGTGCAAATGATACCCGTCCAACTCGGCACCGCCCTGGTGGACGTAAACGAGCGGCAGGTGCAAGAGGGGGTGCACAGTCGTAGCCTCGGCCGACGTGGCCAAACCCTGCTTGCCAGGGTCGGCTTGTTGGGCTTTCGCATCTAGCGAAACGAGAAGCAACAGGCTGGCAATCGGCTGAACGATACGTCTACGAACTGAGCGACGCACTGGATTGATCGGGCGGCAACATGGCATTGTGGCCCGACATGGTTGCTACAATATGGGGCGGAACGCAAGACTACTGACTTCGTTTTGCCTTGGTAGCTGATGTCGATGCACATCCCGTAATACGTGCCGCTCCCGTAGCCCGCGGTGGGGATTGCCGAAAAGTAATTACCGGTTCCAATGCCCTGGACACTATCCGAAACGCTGGTAGGGCAACTAGTACCGTTGGTGCTTCCAGACTCGGTCCCGCAGCAAACCGCAGGCCGTCTTGCCGGCAGCTCCGCCGGTGGCTTTGGCTCAACCGGTTGCGGCCGGCCAACGTGAACCAGCAGCAACAGGTTCCGTCGCGGCCCTCCAGGACCCGTGGATTCCGTGAGTGAAAGACCCCCAAAAATCCCCCGCATCGAATTGACCAAACGGTCACTTGACCTATGGGCCGCGGATTGGAGACACTACTGACCCCAATGGCGAACGGACGTGACCGGGCACTTAGGTTGATCTAACGTCAGGATTGAATGCAGGCGGGCTATCATGCGACAAGGCCGAACCCTGGCGGGGAAATACCGGTTAGTTTCGAAGCTAACCGAGGGCGGCATGGGCATGGTCTGGCGTGCGGAACATGTCCAACTCGGCAGCCCCGCAGCCGTTAAGCTCCTCGACCCCACGATTGCCGAATCATCCGAGGCACTCGCCCGATTTAAGCGTGAAGCGCAGTCCGCTGCATCACTTCGATGTACCAATATCGTTCAGATACT
Source organism: Myxococcales bacterium (assembly GCA_003154095.1). Lineage (GTDB taxonomy): Bacteria > Myxococcota_A > Polyangia > Polyangiales > Polyangiaceae > FEN-1139. The sequence continues at coordinate 2,610 of PMCK01000071.1, forward strand.
CGATTTCGGCGTCGACGAGACAATGCCGTACATCGCGATGGAACTGCTAAGTGGAAAGTCGCTAGCAGAGCGCCTACGCGCAACTCGGCTACTATCACCAAGCGAAACAGCTGCGATTTTGTCCCAGGTAGCCCGCGCCACTGCATGGGCGCACAGCCGTGGAATCGTCCATCGTGATTTGAAGCCCGGGAACATCTTCTTATCCGAAGACGCCGACGATATCGTCGTAAAACTCCTGGATTTCGGCATCGCCAAACCCGTACACATGGACCTGTCCGAGACACCCGTGACCCTAACCGGCGCCATCATGGGTACGCCTCAATACATGAGCCCCGAGCAGGCCTCGGGCAAAAAACAGGTCGATCACCGAACCGACATTTGGTCCTACGGCATCATCGCGTTCGAGTGCCTCCTTGGGCGCCACGCGTTTCGCGCCGACACCTTAGGCGGACTCGTGCTGGCCATTTGCACCGAACCGCTCCCAATACCGTCCGAGTTCGGCGAAGTTCCGCCCGGCTTCGACGAATGGTTTGCTCGTGCTGCCAATCGCCACCCCGAGCAGCGCTTTGACTCGATTGCCGAAGCCGCTGACGCCTTGCGCTTCGTCTGCGGTGTCGAAACCAATTCGACTAACCGCGCCTCCACCTTCGACGGGACATTGCAGGGCGAAGTCCGAGCTTTCGCAACGCCGACCCGGGGCACGCCGATCAGTGCAATGAACCTACGCCGCACGGGCGACGCTGAACAAACAACGACGCTACGCAACCTCCTATTTTCACGCAACCGGCGCAGCCAGGCGATTTGGATTTTTGGGGTTTTGCTCGTCGCGGCTACGGCGATTAGCTCGATTATGCGATTCGGTGGCACTCGGCATGCCGAGGCGCATTCCAAGACAGCGCCGGCCAACAATCTCTCCATAATGGGCGACAACCCGACTTCGGCAGGCACGCCCGCGCCACGGGCAACGCCGATCACCTCGATCAACGCCGTCGAAACAATCCCTCCTAAGGCCTCGGCGCAACCCGACACAACACGACCACCCGTGAGAAAACCCACGGGTCCCGCGAAGCCGTCGCAATCCGTGAAACAGCCGCAACTGAGCTCAAATACGGCTAGTCCATCACCAGACCCATCTGTCGTCAGGCAACTAGGCCTGGCACCCGCGGCATCGAACACAACTAATTGCGATCCCGAAGTAAAAAAGAAACTCGGAATTTGCCCCCGTGCTGGTAAATAGTCCTTAGAACTCATGACGTCCCGTTGGGCGCTAGCGCCGCTCCTGTACTTGCTCGTCGCCAGCACGGCATTCGCGCAAGATGACGCGGCGGTCACGGCAGCCTACGAGCATGCCGCTCAAGCGCTCAATGCCTTCGAGCAAGGTCGAAACACAGAAGCATTGGACGAGTTCTCGCGCGCCCACGCCTTAGTAAAACTACCCTCATTCGCCGCTTACATGGCCCGCGCCAACGTAAAGCTCGGCCACTATTTGGCAGCGGCGGCACTTTACGACGAGGCCACACGCCTTGAAGATGGCCCAGGCGAGCATGAAGCTCAGCAGAATGCCCGGGAAGAGGCCCAGCGCGAAGGCCAAGCGCTGCTCGCGAGAATACCACGGCTCGTTGTTCAAACCCCGGGCATCCCGATTCAATTGGCGGCCATCCAAGTCGACGGGATTGCCATTGCTTCGACTGCACTAGCCGAGGGGTGGAGGGTGGACCCGGGAGTGCATCGGGTGACGGCACAAACCGGCGATCAAAAGCTGGAACAAACCGAACCGGTCAGCGAAGGGGTGACGAAGACCGTGGTCTTCGTTTTTCAGCCTGCCAAGACATCAAACGGGCGGCAAATGCAGCCGAAACAGCCAGACCAATACCCACCTGAATCGGGGACAAACGCCTTCCGCAATGCCACTTGGGTTAGCTTTGGGATCGGGGGGACGGCGTTGGCGTTCTGGGGCGTAACCGGGTTAATTGCAGTGGAAGAAAAGCCCGCCGAATGGAATTGCGCGACCACATCGAGCGCGTACTGTAGGTGGCGGACACTTTCGACCATAGGCTTTTATACTGGCCTGGTCGGCGTAGGTACCGGAACGGTGCTCCTGCTCGCAACGCCGAGTGCTCCGACTCGACACCAATCTGGAGCCCAAGTGAGACCTTGGGTTGGAGTGGGTTCTGCGGGGGTTTCTGGGCAATTCTGAGAGACAAACCAACTGCCGACTTACGCGCCCAGCACGGTGATGGCGAGAGTGCGAGCGGCCTGTGCCTGACGAATGTCGAATGAAAGCAGTGGAATGTCCGGACCCACACGACGCAGCGCGGCCAAATGAAGCGCGTCCAGTGTCCGCAACAAAAATGCTTCTGCGATCTGAGCGGCCTGCGCGCAGGTCGTCTCATCAAGCTCAACGACGTTAGTCCTCCGGAAGTCGGATTCGAAATACCGCTGAGCCTCCAACAAATCGTTACCTTTGAGGAGCCTGGCCAAATTGCGCCGAACTTCCACCCAGGTATGACGGGCCGTTACCCACACCGAGTCTGCCAACAGATACTGTTCGGCAACCTGACTGTCGGGTTCTGAAATGTAGCGCTTGAGCAACGCGCTGCTGTCAACATATAGGCTCAAGAGTTCCTGTCCTCATCTAGAACCTCCGAAATCCCACGCAACGCCAAAGCTCGGCGAACCGAAGCAGGCTCGGACTCTTTGGCAGGGCGAATCCACCCCTCCTTAACTCCGCTTTCAAGACGGCCTGCACCGGGCACTGGACCTAGAATGGCCTTGGGCTGCCCGCGGTCCGTGACACGAATCAGCTCCCCCTTAGCGGCGCGCTCTAGATACTCAGAGAGGTGCTGCTTCAGTTCACGAACGCCGACGTCCATGTGGATACATTATCATATTATTGTGACCACATCAAGTTCCAAAGAAAACCGGCCATTCTACGAGAACTATGTTGCTGAGTAATTCCACAATGCAGCAAGTATCCACAAATGCCAGAAAGCGGCTCGCGGGAATGTCGTCTACGCAGCCCTGTCGCGCGAATAGCGCCTCTCGCCACTTCGATGAAACACACCCGGTGCAAAACGAACACGAAAGGAACGTGAACGAATGCGCACGCGGCAGTCCTGGCAAGGACTTTGTTCGGCGAGCGGTCGGCAGAATTGCGGTCCAACAAATCTCTCCAGTCACCAGGCATGGTCAGTCTCGCGTGGGCGACATGGCTTTGTCATTATCATCACGGACGCAAATCACTTCCCGCCCATCAACCCAGGCAATGACTGCCGCGAGTAAAAAGCCACTGCGCACGCTTTCAACCCTGGGTTTTTACACGGGCCTCGTTGGTACCACTCGAACATGGGTTTTTGCACCGATCCGGTCGACGTCGAATGCATGCGCCCTGCGGCTTGTGGCCACCACAAAACAGGCAATCATCAATCGGCCGCAAAGTGATACGCGCTGCCATAATTGTCGTCTTTAGCCGTGACATTTGCACATGATGTCATGGCTAGTTCGAGCCAAGACGCCCCAGTCACGACATATCGTAGTCTCGGTCAAGGAGGCAGCAAACTTAGAACGTACCCCGTAAAAATCGACGTGGTTCGAATCGATTTCAGGGGACAGCACGGGTCGGTTGTGACTATGCTCGCCCAAGTTTACAGAGCGCCATTGGGTTCAATGTGAACAGTGACGGCTTTATGCGACGCGGGCCGTCGCGTTGATTTATGTGTAGGTTTTTTTCGGCAATGAAAGTGAGGGACGCGTGATACAGAAGCTCTATTGGGGAATGGACGTGGCGCATGCGGAGAACCCGCATGAGTTGGATTACTCAAATCCGNNCCTTATGGCTTTCGTGTCTCACCGACGATAAGGTCGACGACAACGCAGATAATCTAGATGTAATAGTGAAATTCATGTACGCGTCTGCAACGCAGCAAGCCACTTGGTATTATCCGGACCAGCGCATTGAAGAGTGGCAATTTGAGATACCCAGGAATCAGAAATCGTATATCAAAGCACCAGTGAAGCACTGCATATGGACGAAGTCGCTGACCTGGAAGCCTTCACGAAAACTACATATCCATGATAGGTACTTCACTCTAGTCGCTACACTTGAGTGCAAACAAACCAAACAACATCCGACGCAGTTGTTGCCCGCTTCGGATCCGTGTGTAGCGATTCACAGTTCGCTGTCCGTTTGATTTAGGTGATTTTTAGCCTAGGAGAATCGTGACAGCATTACTACTACCGCAATTCCAAATTGCGAAAGATGCTGCAGGTTTCAACCCAAATGGTAAATAG
>PMCK01000714.1 GCA_003154095.1 Myxococcales bacterium
GATAACCTGGTTGGCTACATTCGTGAGTTTAGAGGGCGGAGGGCCTGAACTTACGTCAGCGTTTGTGGCCATAATCCTTGAATCCTTGGTTACATGGCCGAGCAGTTTGCCTCACAATTGTTCCGCGAGGCGCAAGAACAGTCTCGTCCAGTCGACGTCGCCATAGCCGTCTCCAAAGCGGACGAATACTGCATTCTTCCGAGGTACAACGAATATATACTGCCCATTATAGCCTTTCGTGAAAAAGGCGCGCCCGTCGAGCGTCAAGAACCATTGATACCGGCCGCGTCGCATCGTTCCGTCGGCAATGTGAACTTCCCCGGCAATTGGGTCCGGCGACAAGGAACGTTCGATCCATTGTTTGGATAATACAACATGGCCGTTCAAGGTGCCTCGGTGTAAATAGAGCAGGCCGAGCAGCGCGTGATCCCGTGCCGTGGCATTGAAGCCGCCAGCGAACTTTTCGACACCGCTTTGACGGCTGTCGAGCGACCAAGTTGCGGCCTGCCCGGCGCCGAGAGGTCCCCACACTTCTTGCTCGAAGTAGTGCGACACGGATTCGCCCTCGAGACGGCCGCGCAGAACCTCCCACAGGAGCTGGATGTTGACGCTGCCATAAAGGTAGTGTTGTCCGGGAGGCCACTTTAGGTCGTAGGAACGTGCAAGATCTCGCAGGTCGGTAGTGTAGTAGATTGCCGCACCGGCCGTCGACTCTTCGTCAAAGTCAATACCCGAAGTCATACGGAGCAGCTGCTCCAGAGTCACTTGTTCATAACCGCTCTTCCTGGCCAGGTCGGGGACGTACTTGACCAGCGGATCGTCGAGTGACGAAATCAGACCGTCCTTCAGCGCGCAGCCAATCAGAACGGCGGCGTAGGTCTTGCTGATCGAGAACGATGGGAGGATCGTCAGCTCCGAGATACCCCCGAAGTAGCGCTCGTACACGATTGAATCGTCGTGGATGACAAGAAAGGCGCGAGTCCGGTTGGACTCGAGTAGGTCATCGAGCGACGCATACGACGCGTCTTTTGACGCGGTCACGTTAAAAGCCGCTTCATGCTTGCCCCTGCCGAGCGAGTTGGGCGTCCGAGACGCCTGGATGGGTCTACTTTCGAAGTTGCGAGGCGACGTAAGGTTGGGCGCATTGAAGTAGACAATCCGTCCATAGATGCAGCCCACGCATGCGAAGCAGAGCAACGCAAAACTCGCGAGCCGGCAACGAATCCGGAACCGGGATTGTTTGAAGTGTCCTTGAGCGAAAATGACCAATGAACTTTACCACGAAATCCCGGATTGGATGCCGATCCAAGGCAATTCCATGCCTGCAAATTATGACTTGCCGACGATTGAACGGCGGTCACCAGACTCGAGCGTGCAAGTTGCGATTCGCAAATTGCAAATTGCAAATTACGAATCGCGTTATGCGTTCAGCGAAGAGAGAGATTGGGCCAATCTGTGCAAGCAGACCCGAGTGTCCAGCAACACGCCCGCTAGTTGCGAGGCATTCGGAAATGTTGGTATGAAAGCTGGCACAGCAATTGCTCACTCGGTGCGGTGCGGTGCGAGTGCGACACAAAGCCGTGCACAATCCGAGGAGGACGACATGACAACGAGTGCCAAACGAGTGGAAGCTGCAGCGGAAGTGCTGGGTGGCAAAATCAGAGGTGGATTCGGCAAGTTAATCGGCGACAAACAAATGCAAGTTGCGGGCAAAGCTCACGTAATAGTGGGCAAAGCCAAACAGCAATTGGTAAATGCTGCTGAACGCGTCAAGGGCAAGAAATAGCCGAACAATTTCGCTCGAGGGTCTCAGCGGCGGTCACGAACGAAGCTAGTGTGGTTCGATTCGCAGAATGCGATGGGTTCTCGCAATTTGCGTGTTCAAGGAGCCTAGTCTGGCCCTGGTCCGTCTCTTGCACTCTAAGCTCGCAACAACCTAGGAGATCATGATGAACTGGACTCGAATCGAAGGACAATGGCACCAGCTAAAGGGACACGTAAAGTCAGAGTGGGCCAAGCTCACCGACGATGACGTCGCTAATATCGCGGGCAAGAAGGAACAGTTGCTAGGCAAGATCCAGGAGCATTACGGTATTCTCAAAGAGGAGGCCGAAAAGCAAATCGACAAGTGGGCCGCGAAGATCAACCCTGGTCACACCGACAAGCTTTCCTAACCTTACGTTGTCACACTAATAACACTATTTCGGAATCGTCATATTTTGCCGCACATATCGTTGCGGTCGAGGAGAGTTCACTATGTACAAATCGTTATTTTCTCTAGTTATTCTGGTACCATTATTGGGGGCATGCGGAGCAAGCGTCCCGCCGCCGACACAGCGATTGGCTGACGCACAATCTGCGACTCGTAGCGCAAGGGAACTGGGTGCCAACAGCGAGCCAGCAGCGCAGCTGTCGCTCAAGCTCGCCGACGAGCAAATCTCGCAAGCGCAAAAGGCTATAAATGATGGCGACAATAAGCGCGCCGAAAGCCTCTTGGTTCGCGCCAAGGCGGATGCCGAACTCGCGGTCGCCCAGTCTCGTGAAAGGGGCGCAAAAATCGCCGGACAGGTTGCCGTTGACAACTCTGCCGCGCAGGAAAATACGAACTATAACCAGGGAGCAGAAAAATGAAAACCACTCGAAGTATAGTCCTATCAATTGCCGCAACTGGCCTCGTTGGTTTTGCTGCTTGCGGAACCACCTTCCCGCCGCAGGATCTCGTCAACGCGCGCACCGCCTTTGCGAGGGCGAACAGTGGCCCGACGCCGAAGACTGACCCCGCGGATCTACACTCCGCAAAGGAGCAACTTGACCTCGCCGAAGCGTCATATGCAAAAGACGGTGACACCCAGTACACAAGGGATCAATCCTACCTGGCCGTGCGCAAGACGGAGCTCGCAGAGGTAGTCGGACGCACACGACAGACCGACAAGGAGAAAAACGGGGTCGTGAATGCGATGCACGCTGATGAGAAACAAGCGGTTGCCAGCACGTCAGCGGAGCTCGGTCGCACCAGGACGCAGCTTGCCAACCAAAACGTGGCGTATGTCGCTCAGGGCACTGCGCTTAAAGATGAAAAGTCGCGACGGCAGGACGCCGAGAAGCGCGCTGCACAAGCATCCGCAGACCTTGCAAAGTTCGCGACCGTGAAGCAAGACCCCCGTGGAATGGTCATTACTCTCTCGGGAAGTATTCTGTTTGAATCCGCCAAGTGGGATCTGCTCCCGTCTGCGCAATTGAAACTGAACGATGTCGCGAACGCCCTCATCAAGGAGGACCCGCTATCGAAGATGGTGGTCGAGGGATATACCGACTCGCAAGGTGGCGTTTCCTACAATCAAGATTTGTCGCAGCACCGCGCGCAAGCGGTTCGCGACTACCTTGTAACCCGCGGCATTGCTGGTGACCGCATCACCGCGCAAGGCTTCGGGCTGACGCACTCGATCGCGGACAATAAGTCGCCCGAAGGGCGCGCGAATAATCGACGTGTCGAGATTGTCGTGCAGGCAACGGATCCTTCCTTGTCGCTTAGATAACTCACGTCGCCAGTTGTGCTTCTCCCGTACTATTCGCGGGGGAAGCCGCGGTCGTGGGAGCGTAGCGGCTACCGCTATCTTTTGACATCCGTAGCAGCAAGGAAGCAATGATGACAAATTCGAAGTCGATTCGGTTGAATTCAGGAGCCGCTCTGTTGCTTCTTTCGCTGGCCACCTCGTGCGGGGGCGGAAGCTCCGCTGCCCAACCCGGTAGCCAGGGTGGTTCACTAGGCACAGGTAGTTCGAGCAGTACGGGTAGCACGGCTAGCGCGGGAGGCGCTGGCGGCCAGTCCTCCATTGCTGCCGGAAATCCCGTGAATCTTGGATCTGCAAAGACCTTCGTGATTCTCGCAGAGAGTGGGATATCGACCGTACCAACAGCGGCCGTCACGGGAAATCTCGGAGTTAGCCCGGCCGCAGCGACTTTCATTACTGGGTTCTCGTTGAGCGCAGATGCCACGAATGTGTTCTCGAGCTCACAGCAGGTGACCGGGAAGGTGTACGCATCCGACTACACGCCGCCCACTCCTTCAACTTTGACCACGGCAATTGGAGACATGCAGACCGCGTTCACAGACGCGGCGGGAAGGGCAGCGGGTGTAACTGAGCTGGGTGCTGGAAACATCGGGGGTATGACTATTGCCCCGGGAGTCTACAAATGGGGCACGGACCTTCTCATCCCAACCGATGTCACACTCAGTGGCACGGCGACAGACGTCTGGATTTTCCAGATCGCACAGAAACTTACGATGGCTAGCGCCACGAAGATCATTTTGGCGGGCGGGGCATTGGCGAAGAACGTGTTTTGGCAGGTCTCAGGCCTCGTAGATCTTGGCACGACCGCACACTGCGAGGGAGTCGTGATGACCAAGACGTCGGTTACACTTCGGACCGGAAGTTCAATTAACGGAAGGCTATTTGCGCAGACTGCGGTAAACATTGACGGCAGCACAGTGGTCGAACCTGCCCCTTAGTCGAACAAGTGGGACTTTTATAGCTCGGTTAATGATGTGACTACTACATAGAAAGAAGCGACAACATGTTGTGGACAATTGCCTTCATATTTTTGGCCCTATGGGCGCTCGGATTGATTACGTCTTTCACGCTAGGTGGGTTCATTCACATCCTGCTTGCTGTAGCCATAATCGTCGTGCTCGTTCGACTCATTCAGGGGCGAAGTATCGCCTAAGAGAAGAAACGACAGGGTGACGAAGCGCCATTGCTAGTTGCGCAGAGCGCATGGTTCGCAATCTGCAAAACGAACTTGCAATTTGCGACAACCCTCCAGCGGTCGTACGGGGCTAAGCTGCGGGAAGTGCAACAACATGAGTTGAGTATGGCCTCCGACGTGGTCGTCAAGTTGGGCACGGCACAACACGTGCTTTGCGTTTGTGGCCTCGAATCCAAGCATGCTGGCCGATTACTCGACCGTCTCGACAGCGACCTATCGGTTCGAGCGCGATGGTTACACAATTCGTTTCTTAGGCGATCTGCGGATGTACGACGCCGCAGACATCTGGCGCGACCTGCACAATGAGACCGACAACGAATCGGGCAAACTCGTGTTCGACCTGTCGAGCGTACGCGTAGCCGACGGAGGAGTAATGGCACTCCTTGTCGAGCTCCGAAATGAACTCGCCGCGCGCAACGTAAATGTAGAGTTCGCAGGGGCTAGCGCTCGAGTAGAGACGATCGTCAATCTCTATTCTGGACACGATATTGCCCACCGGCATCAACGGCGCAAGCCCGAAGGCACGGTAGCACAGATTGGCCGCACGACGCTTGAGGTCAAGCAAGAGGCCAAGGCGCTCCTGGATTTTCTGGGAAGTATGGTCCTTGCGGGTATCTCCTTAATGCGCAACCCGCGCGCGGGCCATTGGAAGGGGATCGCTCCCCTTTGCGAAAAGACAGGTGCAGACGCCGTACCGATCGTTTTGCTCATCAACTTTTTGGTCGGCTTCGTGATGGCCTTCCAGTCGGCAAAGCAACTCAAAATGTTCGGTGCCAACATTTTTGTAGCAGACCTCGTCGGCATCTCGCTCACACGTGAGATAGCCCCGCTTATGACGGCAATCATCGTGTGCGGTCGATCCGGAGCCGCATTCGCTGCCGAAATCGGGTCCATGAACGTCAATGAGGAAGTTGATGCACTCAGGACGTTGGGCATATCTCCATTCGCTTGGCTCGTGGTTCCACGCGTGATTGCGCTNNATTATCGATCTCGATCTTACCGCCCAGGGCTACTTCATCGAGACTTTAACAGCCGTTCATGGGTGGGATGTTGTCACGGGACTCTTGAAGAGCCTCGTCTTTTCAGCTGCTATTGCGCTCATCGCCTGCCAGCAGGGTCTTGCCGCCACCGGCGGCGCCGAGAGCGTTGGTAGGCGTACTACCTCCTCGGTCGTCACATCGCTCTTCTTGCTAGTCATGATTGACGCGCTGTTCACCGTCATTTTCCGAGTGTTCAACTTATGACATATATCGACGTGCTTCCGCCTTTGGTGGATCCGGCGCCCCCAGCGTCGGCTCGAGCCGGCCTCATTGGAGTCAACCGCTCTATGCCCCGGCGCAGTGTCGCTGTAGCCGAACAGCCTATGATATCAGTAAAGGACCTTACTATTGGGTGGGGCGATATTATCATTCAAAAGGATTTGAGTTTTGCGGTCAAGAACGGCGAGGTATTCGGCATCCTCGGCGGCAGTGGAGCGGGAAAGTCAACTCTACTCCGCTTTCTGATCGGACTCGAGCGCCCAATCGAGGGGGTGATCGATATTGCTGGACACGGACGTCCCGATCTGGCGGCGGGACTTCCCCCCTTTGGTGTCATGTTTCAAGGGGGAGCCCTTTTTGGATCACTTACCGTAGGCGAGAACGTATCGCTACCTATCGAGGAGTGGACCAAGCTCCCAGATGACGCAACCGCCGCGATTGCGCGTGCGAAATTGAAACTCGTTGGTCTCGACGGCGCCGCTGACAAATTTCCGTCCGAGCTCTCCGGCGGCATGAAGAAACGCGCGGCGATCGCACGCGCATTGGCGCTAGATCCCGAGCTTGTATTCCTAGACGAGCCGTCATCCGGACTCGACCCAGTGATGTCCGCGGAACTCGACGATCTCATCTTGACGCTGTCGAAGACGCTTGGACTTACGGTAGTTATAGTGACTCACGAGCTCGAGAGCATTTTTCACATTGCCGAGCGTATCGTGTTGCTCGACCAAGTAACCAAAAGCATCATCGCTGCCGGCGACCCGCGCGAGCTACGCAAAAGTGAAGATCCGCGTGTGAGCAATTTCTTCAACCGCAGGAGCAAGGAAAGCTGAGCCCATGGCGACACCGACCAACCACTATAAGTTAGGTCTTTTCGTCATTGTTGGCTTTGCTGCAGCAATCATTGTCGCCATTATACTCGGCGGATCACGGATGCACCACGACACAATCCGTTATCACTCGTACTTTAACGAATCCGTGCAAGGACTCGACCTGGGATCGCCGGTGAAATTCCGTGGTGTGACAATCGGAAATGTGTCTGCGATCGACATCGCACCCGACCATCGTCGGGTCGATGTCGTCAGTGAATTGGATACCGATCATGTCAAGCGCATGGGCCTCACCGAGGCTGATCCGGTACATGGCAAAGAGAAGTTCGCAATCCCGCCGGACCTCCGCGTGCAGCTTAACTCGCAGGGCATCACCGGTGTAAAATTCGTTGCCTTAGACTTCTTCGACGTGAAGAGCAACCCACCACCAGAGCTTCCGTTCAAAGTCCCCAATGGGCATTACATTCCAGCCGCGTCGAGCCTGATGAAGAATCTGGAGGACACCGTTACCAAAGCAATGGATCGTCTGCCCGAGATGGTTGACGCCGTCGTCATGATCATGCGACGCATCGATGGCTTGTTCGCAACACTCGAATCGCAGGACGTATCCGGCAAGGCCGTCGCGACGCTCGGTCACGCCGACGACGTAATGGCGACGATGCAAAGCACGCTCGGGAGGATCGACAAGCAAGATCTGGGCGACAAGGCCGCCACCACTCTAGCCGAACTCAATATCGCAGTAGTCAAGATGAACAAGGTCCTCGACGCACTGGGCGGCCAGAAGGGCCTTCTAGCCAGTGCGCAGCATGCAACGGATGCGTTTGGGGAAGTGGGACGAGCAGGTCGCGGCACTCAGAAGGATTTGGATGTAACGCTGCGCGACGTAAGCGAGGCCGCCGAGTCTATCCGTTCCTTGGTCGACGCAATCGAGCGCGACCCCGACATGTTGCTCAAGGGCAAGACCAAAGGGAAGGCCATGCGATGAGTCATTCAATTCGCCATTTACGTTGCTTCGCCTTTTGCGTCATTGTCGCAGCGGTTACAGCAAGTGCTTGCGCGCTGACGTCGAAAGCGGAGGTCGTCGATGTTCGCTACTTTAGTCCAGAGCGAATCGAGTCGCGCCGCGATAATGAAGACCCAATCCTAGCAACCCGAACGACCGGTCCCAATGGGTCCCTTGAGGTTAGGCTCGGTCGCGTGTCGTCGGGCCCCAATCTGCGGGAGCGCATTGCGTACCGCAATACTGCATACGAGCTTGAATATTACGAGGATCTTCGGTGGACCGAACGTCCCGAAACTTATGTCCGCCGTGAACTCGGACGTTCACTCTTCGAAACACAAGGGATGCGGCGCGTGCTTAGCGGCAGCGCTCCGACACTGGACGTCGAGGTGATCGCATTCGACGAGCTGCGCTTGAAATCGGGTCGGGCGGTGCGGGTTCAGCTTCGCGCTATTCTCTATGAAGACGCTGGCGTAATCTTCGAGGACACACTCACAATCGATCGTCAGGTGTTGGGAGAGACCCCCAAGATTGAGGCGGTGATCGCGGCAATGGCGACCGCCCTCGATGCAACGGCTGATCAAGTGGCGCTCAAGGTACAAAAAGCTCTGGCGCCGAGGCAGATAACGGCACCAATGGCCGCAGCGCCGTGAATCAGGGCGTTTGATACATCTCGTGAGTTAGTGTATTCATTGGGTTGAGTATGATGCGTGCAGGCATTTCGTTCGTGCGGCAATATTCGGAAAGAATGCGGACTGCGGCTCGATTCACGTTTTGCATCAGAGTCGCGCTCGTAGCAGCGCCGTTCGCTGTCGCGTTATCGTCGAAGATTGCCGCCGCACACCTAGTGGTCGCGCACATCGTCGTGCATGGAAATCCAAAGACAACGCTGCGAGTGCTCTCCGCGCAGATGAACCTGCATCCCGGTGATCGTGTCGACTTCGATGCAATGACCAACGCCGAAGAGCGCCTAGGTGAGAGCGAACTATTCACGAAGGTGCGCGTATACGTCGATATGCCTCGCGCCGAAGCGGCGCAGCGAATGTACGTTGAGGACGAAGACACGCCCGTCGATGTGCATGTCGAAGTCGAGGAAAAGCAATCGTGGTTCGTAGCTCCAATTGGGAGCTTCGGCAGCGGCGACTATGCGGGCGGTCTTGCTTATGGGGACCAGAACTTCCTTGGCCATGACGTGCAAGTAGTTTCGGCCGCGCAGATCGGTCAGTCCCGCAGCTTCATATTTGCCGGCTATCGCGATCCGCTCATTATAGGTGCCCCGCTCACTTGGGGGATTGACGGCCTGTATCGCTATGAGCAGATTCGATTCTTCGTCAATCACCAGCGCGTGCTCCAAGTGCCTACGCTCGTCGGCGGCGGCGAAGGGGAGCTCGGCTGGGTCTTGTCGCCGCATCTGCACGCGGTGTTCGGCTTTTCGGCGCGTCAGCAGCGCGTTCACGCGGCAGAAGTCATTGCGCCGAACGTGACGCAACCCGCGTACAATGCGCGGAGCGGGCGCATTTTTCTCTTGGTATTTCAGGTCCGATACGACGACACAATCGCGCCGGAAGGTTTACGACGAGGTGTCCGAATGTTGCTCAAGAACGAGGTGTCTGATCAGTATTGGGGCTCCGAGTTCGATTACTCCAAGTTCGAAGTGCATACCGAGCTCTATTGGAAATGGGCTTGGAATTACCCTTCGGTGAGTCTAGAGACAGTATTTGACTTCCCGACCTCTGCCCGCGGCGTGCCAATTACCGAGATGCTCCGAATTGGCGGCCCCAATTTGCGAGGTTATCTGGTCAATGAGTTTCACGGCGACACGTTGGTCAGCACACAGATTGAAGATCAGGTAGTAGCTCTTCGCAATCTACCGCTGCCATTCGTCAACAAACGTTTCAATGTTGCGGCGGCCGCTTTCATCGACGCCGCTACGCTCCTAGAGCGCCATCCAGGAGGCACCTCGGTCGACTTGCCCGAGCAATCGCGCCCGAAGATCGCTGACATCCACACCAGTGTCGGGGCCGGCTTTCGGATCATTTTGCCCGGCATTGCCATCCCTGCCATCAAGG
>PMCK01000304.1 GCA_003154095.1 Myxococcales bacterium
GCGTTCATGCCCGGCGGGATTACGACCGCGCCGCGGCCGGATCGTATCGCGAATTTCAAGTTACTTTTGAGTGATGTAACGGCATTCATCAACAACGTGTACCTCGGCGATGTACAGGCATTGGCCGGTGCGTACCCGGACTACTACCAGATTGGTGTGGGTCCCGGTAATCTGCTTTCGTACGGCGTTTTCGGAACTGGGCCCCGGGGCGATGTCGATCCGTTATTCAAACGAGGCCTGTTGCTCAATCTCAATGGGACGTCCGCATTGTCCGACGTCAACACGCGCGCAATTTCAGAGCACGTGAAGTATTCCTGGTACGACGATAGCACGAGCAACCTGAAACCGAGCGCGGGCGAAACAATGCCCGTTGACCCGACCACAAAGAGCAATGCCTATTCATGGTCTAAGGCACCTAGATACAACGGTCGCCCCTTTGAAGCGGGTCCGCTGGCGCGCATGTGGGTCAACGGCGACTACACCAATGGCATTTCAGTGATGGATCGCCATATGGCGCGCGTGCAAGAAGCAGTCAAGCTTGCAACGGCCATGTCGGGCTGGCTCGACCAAATCGACGGCGCAGGCGCGGTGCACACGGCTAACACAGTGCCCACATCGGCAGTAGCCGAAGGGCTTACGGAAGCGCCGCGTGGAGCAATTGGACATTGGCTGCGCATCGAGAATTCGAGGATTGCCAATTATCAGGTCATTACGCCCTCCTGCTGGTCACTATCGCCGCGCGATGACAGCGGTACGCGCGGCCCCATGGAAGAGGCTTTGGTAGGAACACCCGTTTTGGACGAAAATCAGCCGGTGGAAGTATTACGCGTTATACACTCGGTCGACCCCTGCCTGGCCTGCGCCGTGCACGTGATGCGGCCCGACGACGACCGCGTGCTTGCCGTTCTGCGAACTCGCTGATGGCTCAACCTGATTGTATGCCGTCGCGTTACGACTTGGGTTCGAGCCGTGGCGTGAATCACAATCTTGCCTCGCGCCAGCGACGTCGGCTGCGGCTGCTCGTATTGGGCGTAGGAAGCATTCTAATGTCCGATGATGGAGTTGGGTTTCATGTCATCACCGAGTTTCGCAAACGGCCCCATGCGGGTGTGCTCGTTACGGAGGTCGGCACTGCACTCTTAGATGCGGTGTCGCTCCTCTCCTGGGCAGATCGCGTTATCGTCATTGACGCCTTGCATGCCGAAGGGGCTCCGGGGACTATATACTGGGCCAGTCTTTCAGAGATTCATCACAGGACGGGAAATCTTTCGCTGCACGAACTGGATCTAAACGCGGCCCTTGAGTTCATGCCACGCGACCGGCCGCAGCCTGAGATTTTCGTGCTCGGCGTGCAACCCGGTAGCCTCGACATGGGTTTGGAATTGTCTTCACCTGTAACTGCCGCAATACCCGAGGCATTGCTCATTCTCGAACATAAACTTGCGCAATGGCGAAAAGAGCGACGTCAACCTCGTTGACCTAGCAGAGGCGACGACGACTGGGTGGCCATTTCGAATTTCCGGTCGATTCTTACAAAAATCTCAACCGTGTGACCTCCCTCATCACGCGGCTCGGGTTGGTGATAATAGTCGTCAACTATGTGCGCGATTTCTTCAACGACACAATCGACCCGATCGTGCTCTCTTCTAATTCTTATCTTCTGACCTACCAGAGGCAGCGTCGATAGTACGACTCGCGAGATAAATTGGTTCGGATCTCGTTGTCGGATGTTGGCAATTATGTTTGATTCCAGTGACATAATCGAATCTCCAAGAATCATCCCAATCACATGGCGCTTGCCACTACGACAACCGCGCCGCTTTGGCGGCTTGGCTTCGGCAATCTTTCAATGTTAGCGCACCACCTTTCAACCGCAAGAACGACAAGATTCGCCGAGTGCACCTGATCAAACGAGCGAGAGAATTGTTACAATTTCATGAACACAAAGCGACAATACCGTGTCGAAGCTGAATCGCCGTCCGACAAAGTGTCTGGCGGACCCCAGAGAACCGAGCCAGAGCAAAAGTTTCTGACTAGTATCCGACTATGGCAAAAGACGAACTGTCGAAGAAGAAAGTGGCAAAAATCGCACTACGCGTCGTGAAGAAGTACATTGAAAAGCACCGACCAACTGCTGTTTTGATCACGTTCGAATTCAATAGTGAAGAGGTGGAAATTCCCCCTTCGATTAGCAGTTTGGTCGAATACCTCGAGGGGGAATTGGATGGCGTGATGGTTTCAAAATCCTGTTACGCAATTCCCGACAACGTTCCTTTGACACGAATCCTAGCCAATATCGATAAGCTTACAAACGGAGCGGCGGTCGTTTATGCGTTTCCTTTCAGAAGCTGGGAGGGTTCGGGTAATCCCAAAGCCAGCGACTGGCTTGATGAATATGTTCCAAAACTTTCGTGAAATTGAGTACGCGAAATCAATGCCCGCGTGCGCGTTTTCGAACCAATTTACGAGCAGTCCATTTGATCTATCTGGACGCTGTCCAAACAAGTCCCGTACGACACGGTCAAGGTTATGATCGGATTTAACTGTGCTCCACAACGGTACGTTGTATTTGCGTCATCGGCATTGTTAAATGTTCCCGAGGTTGCCGACCAAAGAATTTTGGGTTTGACGCCAAAAGACGCACTCGTGGTGGAGGTAAGTGCCACATCGTTGCCAGCCGCCTTTTCGAATGGCGATACCGTGTACGAGGTGATTATCGGGCATTCAAGGCTCGTTAC
>PMCK01000564.1:0-1092 GCA_003154095.1 Myxococcales bacterium
GCCCGCAGTCCTTTTCAAGCATGAATTCGTGCGCTACCATTCGGTTCGAGGCGTCGTCATGACATCCGTCAACTCCGTGGTTCTCGTTGACCCTGAAATTCTATCAGGCACCCCTTGCTTTTCGGGAACCCGTGTCCCAATTCAAACTCTGATGGACTACTTGAGGTCCGGTGATCGCATTGTAGACTTCCTCAATGATTTTCCAACTGTCCAACGCGAACAGGTCGAAGCCGTGCTAGACGTAGCCGGTGAGGCGGTGACACTGTATGCGCGTTCTGCTTGACGAATGCTTGCCCCGTGGTCTTAAGAGACACCTTGTTCCCTTCGAAGTAGTGACAGTCGCGGAAGCCGGATGGGCTGGAAGCAAGAATGGCGAGATCCTTCGCCGAGCTGCTGGAAACGTTGACGTATTCATCACGGTCGANNGTCGGTGGCTAACTCCGGGCTCTGACCAACGAAGGCGATGTCCTCGAATTACATCGAGAGCGAATCGCTTCGCGCTCTCGAATTGTCCGCATCAGGCTGCCATGCAAGCAGACTTCTGCGTGTCGGTGATTGAGTGAGGCAACTCGAGTCCCCGCAAATCAGCTGGTCTCCGCTGAGCGGCGCAACCATCGCGCCATGCGCCGATGGGGCACGATGGCCGCGGCTAGCGCCTGTCACGCTGCTTGACTTGTGCCGCGAAGTCCAGCTGATTTGCGGGGCTCGGAGGTCACCATGTCAGCTCAATCACGGCAACACTCGAAACGGGAACAGTAGCTTGCAGAGCGCGATCACTCCTTGCGTGCCAACTCTACTTGGTCGGAACGCGTGCTTTGGGAAGCGCTTCGGTCAAGTCGCCTTGGAGTTGCATTTCGTCGGCAGGTGCCTATCGGTAGCAGGTACATTGCGGACTTCCTGGCTCCGGAAATTCGCCTCGTTGTGGAAGTGGACGGTGGTTCGCATCAACAGCGCCACGCCGCTGACGCCCGGCGGGACCGGGATATGCGGCGGCTGGGCTACCGCGTCTTGCGGTTGGATGCGGAGGTTGTTTTGCGGCAGTTGCCGCTGGCGGTAGAGGCGGTGAGGGTGGCTATCGGGGCGTTCCAAGCC
>PMCK01000564.1:1165-8578 GCA_003154095.1 Myxococcales bacterium
AGAATCGTGCCCTTGCTTTGACAAGCGGGTTCAAGGCCGAGGGGAGATAGGATAGGCTACGTGTGGTCAACTAAGAGTTGGACAGACGGGCGTCATGAAAGAACTTCGCGAACAAGTTGTGCTTCCGTCGAATGTTGACGTGACCGGAACAGCGTGTGCTGCCTTTGTGGAGCAAGTGGCCTCCCGTTTAACTCCGGGCCTCGAGCGTTCGGTGGGCCCGGTCCACTGGCACATCGGTGACACGACTGGCGTCGACTGGACCGCTGAGGGGTTTGTGGATGGTGCCCTCGTAGTCGTGTGCTTAAGACCGTCTTCTCGTGAGGTGTCTCTGCTCGTGGATCCGAGATTTGCTCGTCCCGCAGCACAGAAGACGGTCGTAGCGGTCTTGCTGCTTCTCGGTGCCTTGACGGCAGGCATCGTAGTCGGCGCGATGAGGCGCAGCTTCGGTTGGGGACTGGTCTCCTTCATCGCTGTGGTGGTAGCCTCCATGATCGTGGACAGCATCCGCCACGAACGCATAGTTCGGCGAGCAGTTTCGAGCCTGGATCGAGCGGCATGGTGCCGTCGTTTTCAAGATGCAGTTGCCACCGCGGTAAACACTAACAGCCCATGACACTCGTCTCAACGTTTAGGCACGCCAGCTTCTTAGTTCGCAGCAACTTCGGCCGTGCTAGCGGCTGGATTGTGGAGCTCGATGGGAGTCCACTGGGTCAATTGACGGATTGCGTCAACGCGGACATGTTCTGGGACTCCTACTCGATCGTCCCAATACAAAGGACGGACACCTCACGCTTATACGACGACGAACTTTGGAACGGGTGCAAGTTCCGTTTCAAGAATCAAGTATCGAGCGAATACGTCAGCGACGCCTTCTGCGGCGGCGCTCCGCCATTCGTGAGGGGCGGACGAATCCTGATGCGTCGTCTTTATTTGAGCCCCAAAACCAGTTCCGAGTCACTTCTAATTGCGGTGCTCAGTAAATTGGCACGCGTTCGAGGCAGACGTGGGTGACGTGCTGTCCAACTCTTGCTTGCACTTGCCGGCTTTCCTTGCTGAAANNTGGGCCGCAAGTGAAGCAAAAGCCGTTGGAGGGACCGACCTCTTCAACTGCACCAGCCTTTCCCCTGCCACCCCAAAGAAATGGATCTCGAGCAACTCGCGATCGCAATCGATGGAATCGCCACAATCAGCGTCTAGCGACTCGCGTCAATTCACGCGAACCCTCGCTATCGCCAAAGCCGCTCATTTCACGGCTGCAAAGTCGAATTAGTCACCGTAGCACTCAGTGCATTGATCCCAAACGCACTCCCCAGGTTGGTACCGCTACTCTGCTGCAACTGAGTCCAATGCCCTCCGGTATTCCCGGTAATCGTGGTATCCCGAATAGTATTTTGGTGCCCCCAGTGTGTTTGAGGTGAGTGACGGCCGCGGGTGCTCGCTTCGCTGCGCGCCCGCGCGGCCCCCCAAATCTGTGCTCACCAGCAGCGCTGGTAACTCGAGTTGTCACGAGTTGCGCCACGCATTCTCGCCTGTTGCTCCGGTTCCCGCGCGCTGCTGGCTCCGCGCAAATGGGGGAGCCTTACTGGTTTCGGAACGAGTTGCAGACTGAGGCGGGGTACGTTGGTTGTGCCGCGCCATGCCATGCCGTGTCCTTCATGTCGCGATTGAGGGAGGTGTCTCGAGTCCCGGCAAATCAGCTGGCCTCCGCTGGGCGGCGCAACCATCGCGCCACGCGCCATCACTTCACACATGGGGCGGCTCGCGCGCGTCACCCTTCTCGCCATGGGGCGCGAAGTCCAGCTGATTTGCTGGGCCCCGGAGGTCACCATGTCAGCTCAATCACGGCAACACTCGAAACGGGAACAGCAGCTTGCAGAGCGCGCTCACTCCTTACGTGCCAACTCTACTTGGTCGGAACGCGCGCTTTGGGAAGCGCTTCGGTCAAGTCGCCTTGGAGTTGCATTTCGTCGGCAGGTGCCTATCGGCCGCAGGTACTTTGCGGACTTCCTGGCTCCGGAAATTCGCCTCGTTGTGGAAGTGGACGGTGGCTCGCATCAACAGCGCCGCGCCGCCGACGCTCGGCGGGACCGGGACATGCGGAGGCTGGGCTACCGCGTCTTGCGGTTGGATGCGGAGGTTGTTTTGCGGCAGTTGCCAGTTGCAGTTGAATGCATCCGCGTGGCCGTTGCAGCCGCCCAACAAAAGTTGCAGTCCGAAGGCGTTCGCCGGGGCTCAACGTATTGTGACAACGCGTTGTGATCAAGACGCGAACAGGATACCCAATAGTGGCTGATATCGCCTTGTACGGACCAAAATATGTTGGAGTTCGCCTCAGGCCACCGCTTAGGGGTAGAAGAACCAACCGGTGGACAGGGTGCCAGGGCATTGTCCCCATCGTGTGAGATTCCCAGCCAACCCACCGAACCCGGGGCCGCGAAACTGATGACCGGCAATTCGCGGCCCAATCACCCAAATTGGCCTCTCGCCGAGCCTTCGGGCACAATCACATCCGAGCACTCCCATGTTGCAGCTGACCTGGCTCAAAATTAACAAGTTCCGCAACGTGAAGCCCGGAACCGAGCTCCACTTTGGGCCGAAGTTCAATGTTCTGCTCGGGAAGAATGCGAGTGGGAAGACGACGTTGCTCGACCTCGTTGCATCTATCTCAAACGATTCACTGTTTAAGTACGAGGCTGAAGAGGCGGAAGGATTCGACATCGAATATCGGTATGGTGCGGAGGATTGTTCATTCCGTGTCAGGACGTCTCACTTGCCCAGCATGGATTCGTATGCCGGTCAAGACACGCTACAGACGTTGGGAATTGCAGCGGAACCATCTAAGAGGAGAACTTGGACTTTAGAGGTTGTCGACTCGAACAATTTCCGGCTATGCTCCTGTGAAGTTGATGGCAACATCGCCAAGTACACTCTTGGTACGGAGTGCAAATATGAGCATGTTGTGCCGCCTGAAGTGTCGGCAAAATGGTCCATACAGGAATGCTTGCTTAACGCCTGGAACGAATGTCCATCTGAAGAAACCAAGAAGCCTCTTGCCCCTTTGGTGGTAATGTCCTGGTTACGTAGGATGGTCAACTTCTCACTAAGGTATGGCGAAGCGCTGGACGAATTTCACATGATGACTTGCGCTATGGTCACATTGCGCAAGTCGTATCTTGATAGCGTTTTTATGCCTCTTGAGGTCACAAATGCTCTGCAAGAGAGGCTCAAGAAGAGCCCTGACAACTATCCGACTGTTTTTTTGTTTTCCGAGGTTCAAGCGCTCGCCCGAGTGCTGCCGCTGTTAGGATTCGCAAGCGGCGAGTTTCGTCCTCAGCTCGCGCGGCGAGTGTCAAACAATGGTGATTCCACCTATGAGTTCAAGAACGTTGAATTCCTACTGGCCAGACAGACTGGTGACATGATTCGAGCCGACCTCCTAAGCTTCGGCCAAAAGCGCCTACTCGCTTTCTTTTGGTACCTCGCCGTGCGCGGTGATCTGCCCGTCGTCGCCGACGAACTCGCCAATGGCCTTCACCACGAGTGGATCGAAGCCTGCGTGAAGGAGCTCTCCGAGCGCCAGAGTTTTCTTGCGACTCAGAACCCGTTGTTGCTCGACTATTTGCCCGCGGGCATGCCGGACACGACACTAGTTCACTGCTCGACGGATTCGACGAATGGTCACGGCACCATGTGCTGGCGCAACTTCAACGAGGATGAGCAAAAGCGCCTCGATACGGCATACTCAGTTGGGATTCAGCAAGTAAGCGAAATTCTTAGATCAGAAGGGCTTTGGTGATTCCGCGTGGGGTTGGAGATCTTAGTCTTGAGCGAAGACCGCGGACAGGGCTTTGAGACGATGGAGGCTTTGCTCAGACGCGTATTGAAGATCTACGGGCCGACTGGAGAAGAGCAGGTAACGCTAATCCCTGCCGAGGATCGAATGGTACAGGAAGCCGCCCATGCAAACCTGTGGAAGAGCGCATCCAAACAGGACTATCCACGGAAGGTCAGCCTGATTCGGACCATCGCTACTCGGCTGGCACTCGGGCTCGTAATATTCCACTACGATGGGGATACCCCATGGTCGGATCGTTTTATTGCTCTGACGCCCAAGCAGTTCGAGAAGGAAGTGCGCGTGAAATTGCTACAACTTCTCGCGGGCAGGGACTCGGAATTCATCGGGAAGTGTATGGCGCGTCTCATCGAGGCTGCGCCCTTCTACAGCGTTGAGGCTTGGACTTACCAGGCAACCGACGCCGCTGTAGCCCTCTGCCGGAAGCGGTACTCGGGCAAAGACGTCAACAAGTTTGAGCAGTGGGCAAGCGATCGCAGCCTATTGGACGAGGTGCCAAAGCCGAAAGACGAAACCTGTCTCAGTAACAAGCACAACGTGGAGCTGGCGCAGCAAATTCCGTGCAAAGAAGTACTCGCGGTACGGAAGTCATATGCCGAATTCGTGCGGCGGCTCCGGAGTTGTCCTGAACTTGCCCCATTTCTTAGGGGCGAAATCGGAGCGACCGAGGCTTCGTGAACACTCAGAATGTGTGGCGAGCTTCACTTCTGCAAAGTCGAATTAGTAACCGTAGCGCTAAGGGCATTGATCCCAAATGCACTCCCAAGATCCGTAACACTTCCCTGTTGCAACTGAGTCCAATGCCCTCCGGTATTCCCGGTAATCGTAGTATCCCGAATCGTAATAGTCCCAGTCCAGTCGTTTGAAGTCATAAACACGCCGCCACCAAACGCACCCGTGCCAGCCGCGTTACCCGTGATAGAATCGCCACAGAGGATAACGTTCGTCGAGGAGCCGCCATCCTGGTAAATGGCGCCGCCGTTGCCTCCTGAGCCGACTTCGTTTTGGCCGTTGTTGATGACGGAGCATTTCGTTGCATCGTCGCTGTTGGCGCCGTTGCCGATGGCTTTTTTGGGTGCCCCCAGTGTGTTGAAGGTGAGCGACGGCCGCGGGTGCTCGCTTCGCTGCGCGCCCGCGCGGCCCCCCAAATCTGTGCTCGCAAATGGCGCACGTCGCGTCGGTGCATCACGATGTGTCGTGAGTTAAATCACTTGTCCCGATCTTGGCGTGCGCCATTTACTCCGCGCAGATGGGGGAGCCTTACTGGTTTCGGAACGAGCTGCAAACTGAGGCGGGGTACGTTGGTTGTGTCGCGCCATGCCATGCCGTGTCCTTCATGTCGCGATTGAGGAAGGTGTCTCGAGTCCCAGCAAATCAGCTGGCCTCCGCTGGGCGGCGCAACCATCGCGCCACGCGCCATCACTTCACACATGGGGCGGCTCGCGCGCGTCACGCTGCTTGCGCCATGGGGCGCGAAGTCCAGCTGATTTGCTGGGCCCCGGAGGTCACCATGTCAGCTCAATCACGGCAACACTCGAAACGGGAACAGCAGCTTGCAGAGCGCGCTCAGTCCTTGCGTGCCAACTCTACTTGGTCGGAACGCGTGCTTTGGGAAGCGCTTCGGTCAAGTCGCCTTGGAGTTGCATTTCGTCGGCAGGTGCCTATTGGTAGCAAGTACATTGCGGACTTCCTGGCTCCGGAAATTCGCCTCGTTGTGGAAGTGGACGGTGGCTCGCATCGTCAGCGCGTTGTCGCAGATGCCCAGCGGGACCGGGACATGCGGCGGCTGGGCTACCGCGTCTTGCGGTTGGATGCGGAGGTTGTTTTGCGTCAGTTGCCGCTCGCGGTAGGGGCGGTGCGGGTGGCTATCGGGGCGTCCCAAGCCAACGGCAAAGTGTGAGCGAATGGTTTTCTTCTCGTCACGGGCACCCTGGAGACGACCTGCCGAAAACGCGACTTGTGACCGTGGGCAGAATCCCAGAACTGGCTCCACCGTGAGCTACCATTATTCCGTTGGGAAGGCCGCATAGCGGACTAAAGGCCATCGCCACCCGGTCTAGCGTCCCGCTACTCTTATCACGATACGAGGATCTTCGTATCAAGTCCCTTGTCGCAATTCAGCTGAGAATCGTGCCCTTGCTTTGACAAACAGGTTCAAGGCCGAGGGGAGATAGGATAGGCTGGGTGTGGTCAATTAAGAGTTATGCCGCGCCGGGAAACGAATGCGTAACTCTGAGACGGTTGACGCAATCGTCGCATTGGTCGATGTCGATTTGGATCCAGGCGTGTGCGGACCCCAGCTCAAGCTGCAGGGGGTGTTCGCGTGGAGGAAGTGGCGCGAACGAGCAGATTCGAGGGCAGTATTTGCTGATCGATATTCTTTCAACGCTACAGTGGTGCGTAGCATTGCCACGTCCATGTTCCCACATCATTGGCCATACATAGGCAGCTAGTATCAAGGTCTTGGCAATAAAGACCGGGGTTCGTGCAACTGGTGCCACTCGAAGGGCCGCCGAAAGCTACGTTCGTACAGGAACCACAGCCATTGGCGACGGAACAGTCAGTTGATCCCAAAGGACAAGCGCAAAACAGGTCCCCCAAGCAGTACACTTGGCATGGAACCTTGTCCGTGAAGTTGTTACCGTTGCCACCACAACCACCGTAATTGAATGGAACGCAACTGTGTGACGACTGATCCCAGTGGTATCGTACGACATAATCAGTGCATGGGCCGGGATCTGCTGGAAGAGTGCAGTCAGAAACCAGTTCTTGATAACGGTTTCCTGCAGTGAAGCCCGGAACGATACACGAAGCCGAATCAAATCGTGAAATACAGAGCAGGGTATTCGATCCAGCATCAAGCTGAATGCTGGTCGTGCCGGAGGTTGGGCCGCCACCCGAAGCATTCGCTGCTGAACCGCCCTGCGCGGTGCTGGTACCTGGCTGTTGCCCACCACCTTTCCCCGTTTCCATCGAAGACGACTCCACATTGCCACCACACGAGGACATCGTGCAGCAAAGGACGAACTGGACTAAATTTGACTCAAGTAGTCGAATTCTCGATAAGCACATAAGACCCAGTTTAGGTCAAACCTTCATGCGTGGCAATTGACTTGATGTGTAGCGCTGCGGCGGGTTCGTGGGGCGTGGATTATTGATGCCGATCTTCCTTTTTAAGTCCTCGCCCCGCTGCCGATTGTCACGTCGTGGCAGCCGGGCATAACAAGCGCTTGCTGCCGGCGGCCTTTCCTTGCTGTTGTCTCGCGCCTAGTGTCAGCCGTGGCTCCGCTTCCATTTTACGGCTGCCACTTACTATGGCATCATGACACCTGCTTCTGTCGCTGCTGCGGCCGCGGCAGAAGCGCAGATCGTTAGCAACCTGCCGACACAACACAACAGGCGACCACCCTCTACCGCCGAGTCAACCCGTAAATCCTACCACCGAGACAATCCAAGGACTCCAGCACTTCACGAGCCGAGTTGCCGCAAACATAGCCCCAAGCTACGGCGACACGAAGGCCCGTGCGAGCTTCATGCAAAGAACCCAGCGCCGTCTCAAA
>PMCK01000357.1:0-22904 GCA_003154095.1 Myxococcales bacterium
CAAAGCGTGCGAATGCGTAGGCGCTGCGCGCGGCATTTTGGTGCTTTACGCGGACGTAATGGGTGCGGGCGATGACGACTTGGACGCCAGCAGTGGACGAGTGGGCATCACAATTGCGGAGCACGACTATGATACGAACGCTGCCCAGTCAATTGACTGTGATTCCTACGAAGTTCAAAAGCTGGCACAGCAGGCAGTTACGTCTAGACAGACCCAAGTAGACGGCACTGACGTAGTGTTACCGCTTGCCGTGCGCGAAACGAGTCTTGGCTTCTTGTTCTTGTCAGAAGCCACCACACAACAATTGGATGCCGCCTGGTTCGAGTTGCTTTCCTATCACGCGAGTGTCGCAATTCAAAATGCCCTCTTTTATGAGATGGCCGCATTTGATTCATTGAGTGGCGTGCATGCGCGACGCTTTTTCGAGAATTGGGCCCGTCGTGAACTACGAGCGAGCCTACGCAGTGGTTCCCCCTGCGGGCTAATTTACGCCGACCTTGATGGTCTCAAGCAGCTCAACGATTCTGCGGGGCATTTGCGAGGCGACCAGGCGATTCGGTCCGTTGGGCGAGTTCTCAGAACCGCGATCCGTCAACACGATATCGTCGGCAGACTCGGGGGAGATGAATTCGCAATGCTGCTGCCTGCTACCAAGGAAGATGGCGCCAAGCGAGTGGGCGAGCGAATCTTGGAGTTGTTGGCTGAGGAGCGAATCAAAACTCCAGATGGCGATTTTCCCTTATCCGCCAGCATCGGGATTACAATTCTTGATGTGACAAGCCCCTGCTCTCCCGAGGTTTCTCGAAATCTCATGCCGACCTTTTACGAGGACTTGTTAGCTCGATTGATGATGCGCGCCGACGAAGCCTTATATCAGGCAAAATCGGAAGGGAAGGGGCGGCTGTGCATGGGCGCTTCGGTTGAGGTGCCAACGCCTGCCTCCGAGCATCCACGGGGGCTGTCCAATGATGAAACTGGCTAGGTTACGATTGTCCGAGATGGTGTAAATTATGGCGCGAAAACACAGAGCGATCGAGCCATCTGGCTACACAATTGCGCTGGTCGATGATGATCCGGATTACCTAGAAGCCACTCGCTTGTTGTTGGAATCCGAGGGACACACAGTTTTGACGGCAATTGACGGCGACGATGCGCTGCGACTGTTGCAGAAAAAGTCGGTAGACTTGTTATTGCTCGACTATTTCATGCCAAAAATGACGGGCGAACAAGTTGTCGAGCAGCTACGCACGTTTGATTCGGTTACTCAGGTTATTCTTCAGACAGGCTATGCCAATGAACGACCGCCGCGCGAAATGCTGCGAAGGCTCGATATTCAAGGTTACTATGACAAGAGCGAGGGTCCCGATCGGCTTCTACTTTGGGCTGATGCAGGGCTGAAGGCGGCCGACGCGATCGGCCGTCTGGCGCGCAGCCGCAAGGGCCTCCGAGGAATACTCGAAGTTGCGCCCTCGCTGCATCGCATACAGCCGCTTGCCGATCTTTATGAAGACGTCGTCGAGCACACGGCTAGCCTGATCGACGCGCGTCGCGCCGTTCTTGCCGTATTCAGAGATCTGATGTCGCCCGACAGTCATCTGGCAGGCGGAGAGAAGGGTATCAGAACACTCAATGATGACACGCTGCTACTGATGAGTTTCACGCGGGAGACGGCTGAGGGCATCGTTTCGCAGAATAGCGCAGTTGACCAGGCCATTGGGGCAGAAGTCATAATGGCGCTTAAGACTGGCCAGACAATTCGACGTCAAAATGAGACTGTCGTACCGCTCCGGGTAGGGGATGTCGTACTCGGCGGTCTCTGGTTGGAGCACCCGCCGCTTCGTGAAGAAACGCAGGAGCTTTTGCAGCTGTTTGCTAATCAGGCCACGGTGGCGATACAAAATATGCTGCTGTATGAAATGGCAGCACTTGATCCGCTGACCGGCGTTCACGCAAGGCGGTTTTTTGAGAGCTGGATGAGGCGGGAAGTGAGGACGGCATTTCGTTCCCAAAATCCTGTCGCATTGCTATTGTTAGACATGGATGGTCTTAAATCCATCAATGACACGGCGGGACATTGGACGGGTGACCAAGCACTGGCGGCGGTGGGCAAGGTACTTCGTCAGGCTACTAGGGAAAATGACGTTGTCGGCCGCTTTGGTGGCGACGAATTTGCCGTCGTATTTCCGCAAACTGACGCTGAAGGAGCGCGGCGAGTGGCGGATCGCTTGCTCACGATGTTGCGAGAGACGAATATCCCCAGCCCTTCGGGCAACATTGGTCTGAGTGCCAGTTTGGGTCTTGCCACACTCCCCAGCTATCACATATCCGACACTGGTTTCGAGCGGCCCATCCCCGTGGAGTATTTTCAGGGGATGTCCGAAGCACTACTGCAAAGCGCCGACGATGCGCTCTACGTCGCGAAAAGCTCGGGCAAGAGCCGTCTGTGCACGGCGGAGGCCTTGAGTTGGCGGACTCTTGGCGTGCCGGTTACATAGCGCCCGTCGTTACCAACTTGACGAGTTAAGACATGCGACAAGCCAAAATACTCATTACCCTGGGTCCGAGTAGTTCTGATGTCGATACATTGAAGCGACTCGTATCCGCCGGTGCCAGTGGATTCAGGCTTAATTTCTCGCATGGCACGCATGAAGAACACCGGGCGCGCGCCGAGTTAGTGAGGCTGGTTGGGAGCCAAATGGGCCTGGAACTGGCAATCCTGGGCGATCTTTGTGGTCCGAAACTTCGAGTGGGACGGTTCGGTGGAAAACCAGCGACATTGACCAAGGGGGCCACATTTACTCTGACTACGCAGGACATTGTTGGAGATGAAAATCAAGTATCAATATCCTACCCTTTGGATAAGGACCTTTCAGTTGGTGACTGCCTGCTACTCGATGACGGCCTAATAAGCATGACTGTCGAGCAAGTAACCCCCGGAAAGGTAACCTGCCGCGTAATCGTTGGAGGAGTGCTTTCGGACCACAAGGGAGTCAATGTCCCCAACGTGCGGCTTAGTACCTCGGCAATTACAGAAAAGGATGAGGCCGATATCGAGTTCGGACGTGCAATCGGTGTGGACTGGTTTGCACTCTCCTTCGTTCGAGACGCGGCTGATGTCGTTCGCTGTAAGGCGTTGGCNNATAATGGTTGCGCGAGGTGATTTGGGAGTCGAAGTGGGGCCCGAGCGTGTGCCAGTTATTCAAAAAAGGGCCATAGACCTTGCAAATCGCGAAGGAAAGCTGGTCATTACCGCCACGCAGATGCTCGATTCGATGATGCGTAATCCACGGCCGACGCGGGCAGAGGCCAGCGACGTAGCCAACGCAATTTTCGATGGCAGCGATGTCGTGATGCTGTCTGGAGAAACTGCAGTCGGTCAGTACCCCGTCGAAGCTGTGGAAATGATGCGAGCCATCATCGAGCAAGTAGAGCAGTCGGAGCAGTACCTCAGTCGGTCGTTGCCAACGGTCTATGGTTCAGCGTGGCAAAGTGACAACGCGACTGCGCGCGCCGCAGCGACATTATCCAGAAACGTAAAACTGGCGGCACTCGTCGTCTTGGCGAGCGACGCGGAGTGGCTGGACGTAATTGCCGACTATCGGCCGCTTGCGCCTATCGTTGCATTGGTAAAAGATGCCGGGCTTGCGCGTAGAGTTGCGCTTCAATGGGGAATTACCTGTCATGTGATCTCGATGCCACAATCGCAAGAAGCGCTGATAGAATTGGCTGAGACCAAAGTTCGAGAGACCTTAGCGACGCCTCAAGGTGAAGATATTGCAATATTGGCCCCATGCCTGCCACAGCAATTGGGCAGGACACTCACGTTGTGGAAACTCCGTTAGCTTCAGGCGCCGATTCTCTCAGCCGAGTTCCACGTCGACATCCACTTTTGAGCCAGCTGCTGCCAAGGGCAATGCAGCCTCCGGAGCCACCGGATTGCCGTTCACGACAATGCGCTTGACGCCACGCTCTACATGATTCGGATTGGTAACGCGAATATTGTAGATCGCGCCCCTAAAATGCCTTGTCATTTGGAAAGTGTCCCAAGACGACGGAATTACTGGATCCACCCGCAAGCCGTCCCAATCCGGACGTATACCTAGTATGTACTGAGTCGCCGCCACATAGGACCAGGTGGCTGTCCCACTGAGCCACGGCAAGCGAGAAGCCCCGAATCGGCGACTGTCGCGGCCGTGCGTGGACTGGCAGTGAACGTAGGGCTCGATTTGCCGAACCTCGGCATGGTCATTGTACGCGGCGGGCATATACGCGCGATAATATTCATACGCTCGATTTCCGTGCCCGAGCTGCGTTTCCGCAATCACCGCCCAGCCCTGTGGGTGGCAGAATATCCCGGCATTTTCCTTCTGACCGGGATTGAACAACACCGCGCGTATCTCGTTGCAAGGTGTCTTCATGAAAGGCGGGGAACACAGCATCAGCCCGTGCTCGGTAGCCAGCTGTTGGTTGACCGAGGTCATGGCAGCTTCTGCCTGCGATGGCGTTGCACCACCGCTGAGCACTGCCCAGGTTTGGGCGTTCAGGAAAATGGAGCCCTCGGGGTCAGCCTTCGTACCGATGATGCTGCCATTTTCGCGAAATGCGCGTACGAACCAGTCCCCGTCCCAGGTGTGAGTTTGAATTGACTTGTCGAGCTCCGCCAGCTGCTTTTTTGCCCAACTGGCTTCTTCCCGTCGGTCAAGGCGTGTCGCGATCATCGCGTACATGTTCAGACCATGTCTGAGCTGGAAGGCGACCATAATGCTTTCACCGTGGTAGCCGAGCTTGAGCGTATCGTTCCAATCCGCAGAAAGGCCACAAGGTAACCCGTGCGCCCCTCGTCGAACCAAATTGAAATCCAAGGCGCGACGCAAATGGCCCAATACGGAAGCCGCTCCCTTATCGGAGTAAGGCAATACTTTGTCGAGGAACGCGAAATCACCCGTTTCCTTAATGTACGCTAGGACAGTGTCGAATAACCAAAGGCAATCATCCGAGCGGTACACGTCTTCTTCGGGCTCGGGCTCGCTGCCGGGACGGTGCGCAAATGGCTTGACTACGGGCATCGCGCCGCCGGTTGAAACTTGCCCTGTAATCATTAGCTCGAGACGCTGGCGCGTTTGCTCTGGAATTGCGGCCACGACTCCCAGCAAATCTTGAACCGTGTCGCGATACCCGAGGCCGTCGCGTTCCCCTGAATAAACCAGGCTTGCAGCTCTGGACCAGGCAAACGTTATCAGACAATTGTATGCATTCCAGACATTGACCATGCTGTCGAATTCAGCGTCTGGCGTATGAACTTCGATGGCGCCAATCTGCGAGTGCCAGTGCTTTCGAACTTCCGTCAGCGCGGCGGAGATTTGAGCGAGGGTACCCATGTCGCGCATGGCGGCTACACCTTCTCGGTCGCCGCGCCCCACTCCTAGCAACACGGCGAGTTCGCGCGACTCACCGGGCTGCAGTTGAATTGTCGTTTGCAGCACGCCGCAAGGGTTATCGCCATGGGCACAGCTTCCCGTGCAGCTGCCGCGTTCAACGGCTATCGGATTGGAGTAGGCACGATAGGGACCGAGAAATGATTCCCTATCCGTTTCAAACCCGACGACCGGCGAACCGAGCATTATCATGTAGCTGTGCCGGCTCTGATCACGGAATTCGAAATTTTCCGGATGTTCCGGCAAATTGCCCGACTGCGAACAGGAGAGCACGTTCTTTTCGACACGCGCATCAATAATGTACTGACAGTATTGAAGATTGAACGTGTCGTGCCAGACGTGCCACTCAGCAGCTAGTTCCACGTACGTAAAGAGATCGAGTGTGCGCGGGCGGTTACTGTGATTCTCGACTCGCAAGTGCCAAACCTCGTAATGCTTGCCAAGTGGAACGAAGTAAGTGCTCTCCGTCCGTACGTCGGCATACTCGGATTCTATGATCGTGTATCCGGTGCCGTGTCGGCAAGTTGAGTGGAAAACGTCGAGGGACTTTCCGACGGGTTGCCAGGAGCTAGACCAATAATCTTTGCTCTCGCGATCACGTAAGTAGAAGTAGCGTCCTGGTTGATCCATTGGAATGGCGTTGAAGCGCATTCGGGTGAATCGACCCTGAGCCGCCGATCTGAAAAAGCTGTAGCCGCCAGCGTTGTTCGTAATGATCGCGCCGTACTCCGTTGAGCCCAGATAGTTGCTCCAGGATCGCGGTGTGTCCGGTTGAGTTACAACGTATTCGCGTCGTTCGTCGTCGAAGAAACCATATCGTGTCATGGCAACGCCGCGACAATACACGACGAGAGCCGACCGTCACTACTGTGCTTTAGAAATCAAATACTTACGGCAGGACCAAATAATGACCGAACGGCAGGTCGTTCGTCGGCTCAGTCGGAGAAAACGGAGAGATTTCACCGTGCGAGTGTCGCAGTTGACACAAAAATACTGGCATGAGATTGAGGAAGCCTTCAAGGAAACGCCATGTGTGGAATCGTTGGTTACGTGGGCTCGTCTCGGGTTGCGCCCGTTTTGCTCGAGGGTCTGCGCCGATTGGAATACCGCGGGTACGACTCGGCCGGTGTCGCCGTTCATGTGGACGGAAAGATCGAAATCGTGCGAGCAGCTGGCAAGTTGGACCAACTCGAGCACGCTCTCGAGGCCCGGCCGATGAACGGTTCGGTTGGAATTGGGCACACCCGCTGGGCTACGCACGGCCGACCCAGCGAACAGAACGCACATCCCTTACTGGCCGGCGATGTTGCCGTTGTCCACAACGGTATTATCGAGAACCATGTTGAGTTGAAACGTCAGCTCACGAATTCCGGTGTCGAGTTCAGCAGCGACACAGACACGGAGATTGTCGCGCACCTGATCAATCGTGCCCATACTGAGGGGGTTAGTCTCATGGCGGCTGTCCGCCAAGCGCTGACGCAAGTTCGCGGCGCCTACGCATTGGCAATTGTATCGCGGCGAGAACCGGATTGTATCGTCATTGCCAAGCAATCTTCGCCACTCGTCATTGGAGTTGGCGACGGGGAGATGCTCTGCGCCAGCGATATTCCGGCGCTGCTGCCGCACACGCGCCGCGTTATTTTCTTGGATGACGGTGAGATAGCGCAATTAACTGCGACCGAGGCCCGCATCGAGACGCTGGACGGCAAGCCCGTCGAACGGGCCGCAAAAACCGTCGATTGGAGCCCCGTTGCCGCTGAAAAATCGGGTTTCAAGCATTTCATGCTCAAAGAAATCTTCGAGCAGCCTAGGGCCGTCGAAGACACGTTGCGCGGCCGCGTATCGCTCGAAACTGGCGATGTAGTGGATTCTGAGCTGGGACTCGATGGCGAGGTTGCGAGGCAAATCGATCGCGTCGTGTTCCTCGCCTGCGGCACGAGCTACCATGCGGCGCTGTGTGGCAGATATTGGGTCGAACAGTTGGCAAAGGTACCCGCGCACACCGAACTTGCCAGTGAGACTCGCTATCGCGACCCCGTATTTACGTCGCGCGACCTTGTGATTGCCATTAGTCAATCGGGCGAGACGCTGGATACCTGGGCAGCGGTGAAGACCGCCAAGGAGCACGGTGCACATGTACTAGCCGTTTGCAATGTGCTCGACAGCGCAATACCTCGGATGAGTCATGGAGCCTTATACACGCATGCCGGGCCTGAAATAGGCGTGGCTTCGACCAAGTGCTTTACTACTCAATTGGTAGCACTCTTGCTTTTGGCAATTTGGCTGGGAAGACGCAGGGATACGCTCAATTCCCATCGCGCCGCAACGCTCTTGCAGGCGCTCGTCGAGATCCCACATGCAATGCGCATTACGCTCGAGCGCAAAGACGCAGTTCATGCAGCAGCGCGCCGCTGGATGCATGCGGAGCATATGTTATTTTTGGGTCGCGGACTCGGTTACCCAATTGCTCTCGAGGGCGCTCTCAAGTTAAAGGAGATTTCATACGCGCACGCCGAGGGTTACGCGGCAGGAGAGATGAAGCACGGCCCCATTGCGCTGATTGACGAGAACATGCCTGTTGTAGTCGTTATGCCCAGAGACGCGCATTTCGAGAAGACACTATCGAATGTTCAGGAGGTTCGCGCTCGCGAGGGTCAAGTCATTGGCATTATCAGCGATGGAGATCAGGAGGCTGCCGCTGTGGCTCAGATGACGCTATCCGTGCCGAATGTTGCGGATGCGGTGTTGCCACTCGTGACCATAGTGCCGCTGCAATTGCTCGCGTATTACATCGCGGACTTGAAGGGTACGGACGTCGATCAGCCTCGCAATCTCGCCAAAACCGTTACGGTGGAATAGGCCGGCTTGCTCCAAATCGGTCATCCAAGGGTATCGGGCGGGGTGATCTACGCCTGGCCAAGGTTTCTGGGTCGTGCCGGCACGGGGACACAATTCACGGCAAGGTCCCGGCTTCGACGGGTAACGGCGAATTCTCGCTTGATCAATCAAATTGGCGATGATACCGCTATTTCCTAAGAGTCGCCTAGTTGGGCGCCGTTGAAAGGTTGATGGCCATGACCTGTTGCTCGATGCCCTGGGGTTACAAGCTGGTGACAAGCCTGGCCATGGCAATGTTGTTTGGGTGCTCTGCAGATGGCGGCTCGACCGGTGCGGGCGCTGGCGGCAGCGCGGGCAACAATGGGACAACGACAGGCGGCAGTGGCGCCGGGGGAGCCGGAGGAAACGTGAGTAACGTCTATCAACCAGTAACTGCTTCGAATCAAAACAACCTTTACACGCTTCAGATGGGACCTATCAAGTTGGTGGTCGACGCATCGGTGGGCGCGCGGATTACGGAGTTCTCTTACGACGGGACCAATGTGCTCACTGGGTCTGAGGTGGATACTAATACTGCGCCGCCTGCGCATAACAATTACGGCAGTACGTTCTGGACGAGCCCTCAATCGACATGGAACTGGCCGCCTGTTACTGCCATCGACAGCCTTCCGTATACGGGTAGTGTGGATTCACCGAACAATAGTATTCAGCTCGTCAGTCAAGTTGCTACGATTGGTGGCGCCCAGTTAACCCTGACCAAGAAATTCGTGGCTGTACCTAGCAGTGGCGCAATTGATGTAGTGTATTCATTGGCGAACGCGGCCTCCAGCGTTAAGCTTACAGCCGCACCGTGGCAAATCAGTCGTGTTGCGGGTTCGGGAAGCCTGACCTTTTTTGGCAAAGGTATTGGCACTTACACCAACTCAGGAACGTTATCGCTGACGGAACAGGACGGCATTTATTGGTACAACTTTGTAGCCGCTTCGGGAGATTCCAAAGCCAAATCCGATGGGCTAGGTTGGATCGCACACGCCACCGCAAGCAGTCTGCTCCTTCTATTTAGCTATCCGGACGTACAACCCAGCGAAGTTGCCACCAATGAAGCGGAGGTCGAAATCTACACAGGCGCACACGGCGACTATGTGGAAATAGAACCGCAGGGCGTATACCAGGATATCGTACCGGGTAGCGCTTTGGAATGGACCGTCCGCTGGAAACTGCGCAAGATTCCGAGCGGCACGGCGGTCGCGGTCGGTAGCACCGATCTTGCGACGTTCGCCCAGCAGCAGCTGAGTCAGTGAAGCTAGCCTGGCCGTTAGCGGCCTTCGGGATACTACTTGGAGCGGGCGCGGCAACCGTTTACGTCCTGGTTAGTTCCAATTCGGATGAAAGGGATGCCACTGCTCCAGTGCTATTGACGGAGGACGCAACGCGGGTCGCCGCGTGGATGGACTCGCGATTGCTGACGGCGGCTGTTCCGAGTGCGGAGCTTCAGTTGGATGCGTCTGAAAGCCCTGACGCCACTGTGGAACTACAAGGATTACGCGAACAGCGGGACCACTTGTACCAAGTGCTACTGACTCGATTGGCAGTCGATCCCAAAGCAGTCGAGTCTATTGCGAACATAATTGAAGTCTCGCCCTACGCTGGGACGGGAAATCCCGAGGCAACACAGCACCCGATCACTCCGGAGCAATGTGAGGCACGCAGGTTGCACGTACTCCTGTCGAGCGACGACGAGTCGCTGTGCGGCGCGCCCAATATGGTCGCTGTTTTCGACCCCAAGTCCGAAGATGTTCCACACTCTAGGCTTTGCATCGATCAATACGAATTCCCGAACATTCCTTGCGAATACCCATTGGTCTGGGTGCGTTCGAGTGAGGCTGCGCAAATTTGCAAGGCGCTCGGCAAGCGACTCTGCGATGCACACGAATGGGAAGGAGCCTGCGCCGGCGCAATCTTGCCGGTCAAGAGTGAGTACTGGTTCAATCTGTCGCGGGAGGAATCTACGAAGGGACACAACGACAAGCGTGTGCGCACCTGGCTAGGATCGCCTTCACCGCTCCTAGACGTGTGCGGCACGATGTCAGCGAAAAATCCCGATTGTTGGGATGTAACTTGGGAACAATGCGGTTCGAACACTTACCCGACAGGTTCGTTTCCAGGCTGTGTGAGCCCTTTTGGCGCCTACGACATGCTTGGCAATGTCGCAGAACATATGAACTTACCTTTGCGGCTCGAACAGCTCGCAAGTCGTGGGGGTTTGGGTGAAACGGAAATGAAAGGCAGTTGGTTTGCCTATGACGGGCTCGTTCCGCACCCCGACGATTGCCGCTGGCGAGCTCCAGCCTGGCATGAAACTCCCGTTAGCTCCCCCGCGAGCCACCGAAATTACCACTTGGGCTTTCGCTGTTGCAAAGACGTATTTTAGTGTGCAGCGGCCACTTGAGCCATTGCTTCGAACGCCGCTGGAGGCCGATCCAGCCCGGAAAAGTCCACGTCAATTTGGGAGAAAACACCCGACTTGGCAGGGATCGAACCCGGTAAAATAGCCGATTTCTCAGCCATTATTTGTGGCGGCGCGCCCACCGGATCGGCCGTGCTAACGGTGGCATCGAGGGCGCGAACAATTACTTCCACCGGCGTGCGCGGTGTATCGGTCGTATTGAAGACGCAGGCGAGTACTCGACGCTGGCTGCTACTCCCCGCTACTTGAACTTGACACATACGAAGCTCGGATAGTGCTTCGAGTAGGCGACGAAGGTAACTGCTCTCACTTTCCCGGAGTGAATCACCCAGTTCAACAGTGGCCTCTTTGGCTCGTGGGTCGCGCAAGAACGCCAGGAGCATGGCGCCATGGAGCCGCACCGGGCGATTGTGGGCTTTCAACAATTTGGCTATGGCATTGGTCGGCGCGGCGTTGCTCCCAGTATCGTCGATGCTGCCCGTAATCGGGGCACCATTCTCCGCCGGTGGATGCAGTCGAAATGTCGAGCCTTCGGCGTCTACATGCCACTTGATGGCTTCACCCGGGTGCAGAGGTCCCTGAAAGTAGACCGCACGAGTTGATACGCTTACCAATTTGGACGAAGGAGGCGGATCTTGTTGAAAGAACTCTGCCATCGAAGTGAGCTCCGACACATCTTTATCGGAATTGTTGATGGCGGCAAATTCGACCTCGACGTGCTCATGTTCGTGCCGCTTGTATCGTCGAGACGAAAGTACGATTAGGCTCACGCGCGGCAGAGGCTGGCTCCAGAGCAAGCTATCGGCACGCTGACATTGACAGGGTCCCGAGGTGCGAGCTGTTCCCGCATTCGGCACAGCGATGGGGGGAGTCATGGGTGGACTGGATTCGATCGAAGCCGTAGCCGGCGGCGGAGGAAGTGCTTTGGGCGTTGCCGCTGGCTGTGGGGGCCGAACCAAAGCGACGCGGCCAGGGTCAGTCGGTTGTTGAACGAGACGATCCGAATCGTCATCATGAGCGACGACGATCCAGCGGAACATGATTAATGCGGCAAGCAATGCCCCGGCCAACGTTAGCGAGATAGCCAGTGTCGTCCGCGGCAAAATGCCGTCAAATCGAGGCCAGGCAAAGGGTTTGGCTGAAACCTGTAGGGGTTCATGCGGAATGTTTGGAACGAATGCCAACAGGTCGTTAGCAAACAATTCCCCCAGCACCTTGGATCGGCGTCCGCCGTCGCTCAGAAAGCGCTCGGCCCTAGCGCCAATTGCAACTAAAATGACAGCAAACGTCACACCTGCGAGCAGGCCCATCAAGGGACCTATCGTGGGTGAAAGGCGTGGCGCGGAAAGAGCAATTGCGGATGCTAGTACGATACTCGTACCTAATGTCCACAGGCGCAACAGGAGGCGCTTCTGTTGAAATTCCTGCAACGTTACATCGTGGCCCGATGAGAAATGAACAAGCAGGCATCGCTGGATGCCCATCGAAGGCAATTCAAATTCGATTGAAAGTGCCGCTCCCAGCAACCGTGCTCGGTGCACGAATGACCAATTAATCAATACTTGTTGCCATCGTTCGAACGCAATTGGCACCCCTTCATCACCAATTCGTGCAGCGTCAATGTAGGTTAGAACGAGACCCTCAGCCGTGCATTCGACTTCAACGGTGCCGACCGTATTCGAATGCGGTGACGCAATGGCAAATGCGCGCACCCTCATGCCCGGCGACCAAGCGGTTTTCGCATAGACTGCTTCATGACCTAGAAAAGCGCTTCAAGTACCGTTTTCGACCTTAGAAGAGCGACTTCTGGCGGGCGGCATCGGGAAAACTTTGTCCCAGGTGCTCATAGGCCTTGCGTGTCGCGACCCGACCGCGAGGTGTCCGAGCGAGCAATCCTTGCTGCAAGAGATACGGTTCGTATACATCTTCGAGCGTGTCCCGGGGTTCAGAAAGTGCGGCGGCAATAGTTTCGATTCCGGCGGGGCCTCCGTCATAGCTTTCGATTAGCAATCGAAGCAATCGTCGATCCATGTCGTCGAGCCCCTCGGGATCGATATCCAGCCGTTGACCCGTGAGCTCGACGATTTCATCCGTGATTCGGCCGTCTCCTTCCACCTCGGCAAAGTCGCGGGCTCTCCTGAGCAGACGATTCGCCACGCGAGGAGTTCCTCGACTCCTTGCCGCCAGTGCCCGTGCGCCTTCAATTTCACAGGAAAC
This sequence comes from Myxococcales bacterium, assembly GCA_003154095.1. Taxonomy (GTDB): domain Bacteria; phylum Myxococcota_A; class Polyangia; order Polyangiales; family Polyangiaceae; genus FEN-1139. Next base: position 12,958 of record PMCK01000357.1, read on the forward strand.
ACCCAGCAACTTCGCACTACGTTGCACGATTAATGTGAGATCCTCTACCGGATAATAGTCTAGACGAAGCGATACTCCAAATCGCTCCTGCAATGGCTTGGTAAGAAGACCGGTCCGCGTCGTTGCTCCAACGAGCGTAAAAGGTCGAACATCGAGGGACAGACTCTCTGCATACGCACCGTCACCCATCATTACGTCAATGCGAAAGTCTTCGATTGCGGGATAGAGCGTTTCCTCCACGGTCACGTTGAGTCGATGAATCTCATCGATAAACAGGATGTCACCGCGCTCGAGCTTGGTGAGCAGGCCTATCAGCACGCCTTTGTGTTCGATGACGGGTCCACTTGTAACGTGCAAATGGACGCCCATCTCATTGGCTAAGATATGTGCCAGTGTCGTTTTTCCGAGTCCCGGTGGACCACATAACAGTATGTGATCGAGGGGTTCGTTGCGGCGTTTTGCCGCCTCTACGTAGACACGTAGATTGTTCTTATGCTTGTGTTGACCGACAAAATCCTCAAGTCGTGAGGGGCGGAATACCCGGTCGTAGCGCTCGTCGTCGTTGCTTGCTTGTGTGTCCACGACCCGCTCGGCTTGCGGCTCGGGAGCAGGGATGGCTGTTTTCTTCGCCATTGGTCTCGCCTAACGACGACCCTTGAAGCCCATCATTTGCTGAACGGCCCCTTCGCTCTGCTCAGCGATATCGGCCTGTTCATTTGCCAAGTCGGCGCAATCCTCGCAAAGCTTCTTGAGTTTGCCGTCCACCTTGACGCCAATCAACGCATCGACTTCCTCACCGCACCCTTTGCATTGAGCCATGCCCGCACAATAGCGCAAAACCAGAAGGGACAAACTGGCCGGCTGTAACAGTTCTCGCTCGCCGAGAGTTGTATCGAAGATGACCGCAACCGCGCCCAGGGGTCGTAGGTCGCGGCGAGCACCAGATCCGCCGACGAGCGAACTGTAACATATGGAAATTATTAGACTATACCATTGCGCTCGCGGCACAGGCTCGACGGTCGCACGGAGGAAAAAAGGTGGCTCGGGTCGAGCTGGCACAGCGGAGCGTCCCTGAGGTAATGTCCCCGGACCATGCCCAATCCTACCGCAACGCTCAAGACGTCACTCGGCGATATGCAGGTCGAATTGTTTCTCGACAAGATGCCGAATACAGTCGCCAATTTCAAGGAACTTGCTGAAAGCGGTTTCTACGATGGCCTGCATTTTCACCGCGTAATCAGTGGATTTATGGCCCAATTTGGCTGCCCCAATAGCCGCGATCCCAAAAATAGTCGCGCGGGTACTGGCAACGGACCCAAGGGCTGTATCCCCGATGAACATCCCTCGGACGCAAAAATTTCGAACGAACCCGGCACTCTCTCGATGGCGAACACTGGACGCCCGAATTCCGGCAGCTGTCAATTCTTCATCAATACCGCTCACAACTCATACCTTGACTGGTTCTCGCCCGGTCAATCGAAACATCCTGTTTTTGGTAAGGTAATATCGGGGCTCGATGTGCTCAAGAAGATCGAAACCTCGTCGACGGATGGCAGCGACCGCCCGCTGACGCCGATCAAGATGATTTCGATTACGATAAACGAGTAGCATTTTGGACATAATGACCGCGCGCAGGGGGTGCCCAGCGCGCGGCTGTTAGCCTGAAGATTGGTTACATCTTTGTTCAGGCGGCAAATCGGCTTGGTTCTTGGTTGCTGGTCCATGGTTGCTGGGCGCGGAGTGTAATCGCTCGAACGTCGAGCAAAAGTGACGGTTGAGAGCCACCCGCGTGAGCCTAACTGGCAGAATCGTCAACCACCTTCATTGACTAACCAGCAACCAGCAACCAGCAACTAGCCGTAACCCGTCCGGCAAATGTGACTAGTCATGATGCTGTAATACCTGAGAGCTAATTGCTCAGCGTCCTTATTCGGGTTCTGGCTGGTCTAGATTAGGTCGGAGCGATCAGACTCTGGTCATAGTCTGGCGGTGCCTCGAAGCCGAGTAGGTTCAGGACGGTGGCTGCAATGTTCGATAGGCCGAACTCTGCCTCGCCTTGACGAAGTTTCCAACCTGAATTGGACTTATTCGAAATCAAGATGAACGGCACCGGGTTGAGTGTATGGGAGGTCTTGGCCTTGGTTCGGCCATTTTTATCGCGTTTTACATTGCCTTGTTTATCGAGCTCGTACATCTCGTCGGCATTTCCGTGGTCCGCGGTTACCATTACCGTACCATTCACCGCTAGTATAGCTGGTATTAGACGAGCCAACTGCAGATCCAGGGCCTGAACGGCCGTAACTGCTGCTTCGAAATTCCCAGTATGCCCCACCATGTCGCCGTTGGCGTAATTTGCCCGCATGTATCGAAATTGACCGCCCTTGAGGGCTTGCAGTAGTGCGTCGGTAATCTCGGCACACTTCATCCACGGGCGTTGCTCAAAAGGCACCAAGTCACTTGGAATTTCAACATAGGTTTCCGTTTTGGCGTCGAACTTGCCGCTACGGTTACCATTCCAAAAGTAAGTCACATGACCAAACTTTTGCGTTTCGCTAATTGCATATTGAGTGACACCAGCCTTTGCCAAAAACTCACCTAGGGTGCGATCGATCGCCGGCGGTACTACCAGAAATCGTTTCGGCAATTTGAGGTCACCGTCATATTGCATCATGCCTGCATAGGTTACGGCTGGCAGTGGTCCACGATCGAACTTGTCGAATTTATCTTCGGTGAATGCGCGCGAAATTTCAATCGCGCGATCACCTCGAAAATTGAAGAAGACGACCGCGTCGCCATCAACGATTGGGCCTACTGCAGCGCCGTTCCTTTCGATGACGAAACCCGGAAGGTCTTGATCAATCACACCTGGTCTTTCGGCGCGATACGCTTCAATTGCTTCTCGTGCCGAGGCAAAGCGGCGGCCATCACCGCGAACGTGCAATGCCCAGCCCCTGGCGACCATTTGCCAGTCGGCTTCATAACGGTCCATCGTTATGAACATGCGACCGCCACCGGAAGCAATCGCGGCGTCGAAATCCGCACTATTGATGCCTGTCAGGAATGCCTCGAAAGGATCCACGTAGTCGAGAGCGGAGGTCTCGCCGACGTCCCTGCCATCCAGCAAAATGTGAACGCGCACTCTTCTAACGCCGTCGAGTTTTGCCCGCGCAATCATCGCTTTTAGGTGGTCCATGTGCGAATGCACGTTGCCGTCCGAAAAAAGGCCAATGAAGTGCAATGTCTTGCTTTGTGCGGCGGCTGCAATGACCTCCCGCCAAGCTTGTCCGTTCCAAATTGCACCCGACGCGATGGATTTGTTTACGAGTTTGGCTCCTTGTTCGAAGACGCGACCCGCACCCATTGCATTGTGGCCGACCTCGGAATTGCCCATGTCATCATTGCTGGGCATGCCAACGGCGAGCCCATGCGCAAGGAGCCGAACCCAAGGATAGTCGCGAAATAGCCCGTCTAGCATCGGTGTGCGAGCGGTCTTGATGGCGTCGCCATCTTCTCTGGGGGACATTCCAACACCGTCGAGGACGATTGTTACGACAGGGCCTACATTGGGTGAAAAGCGCTTGGATTTCTCGAGCTTCATTGATTGGGAATCCTGATGATTGTCGCGCAGTTCTTGCGCGCTCGTTTCTGCGAGTGGTCGACTACCCGCTTGTCGCAGCTTCGTCGAGCACGAACCGTGCGTATAGCAGCCGACCGCAATTTTCTGGCAGTTTGCCGTGCATGCATTCCGCCTTTTGCGAAAACTGGCCACCAGCTCTTCGTGACGACCGCGCTTGTCGCTGACGGCCCGACTGGCACCTTGCGAACGACCACCGCTAACTTTACATAAGAGTCACAGTATGTAAATTTGCGTGCGCTATCAATTGTGTGTGGGGGGACGCCTCGTTACAGCTATGACGGAGTGGGCGCAATAATTGGATACTTTCGTGTCGCAACCGCTTTTGCCCACTTGCATATTGCCGCTATTAGAATAAACTATCCCAATCATGTTTCGAAGCGCGCTGTTGTCTATTTACCTCACTTTCGGCAATTCGCCGAAAGTACGCGGTATGAATGGGCCGAGCGCGGTTCGGAAGCGCGAGAATTCTGAGTAAATCCAGCTTTTCGCAATACACCCGGCGCCGCGACTCCCAGAAGGACTCGCGGCGTTGATGCTTTGTGATTCTTACCGGTGCGTCATGTTTGCCAAAAATCGAAACAACCCAGCCCCAAGACGGACCATTATCGGGCCACTGCTAAGGCTTACCTGGCCGATTGCCGTGTCGATGTTGTCTTACAGCTTGATGACGGCCGTTGATACCCTGTTTGTTGGCAGGAAAGGGGCCGAGGCCATTGCAGCTGTCGGCTTGGGCGGCCTAGTGTCTTTCACCCTGCTGACTTTTGCAATGGGATTATTGCGCGGTGGCAAAGTGCTGGTCGCACATAGTTTCGGCGCGGGTGATCATTCAAAAACCGAGGGTCTGGCGCGAGCGAACTTAGTGCTTTCGATATTTCTGGCTGCAGTCACGCTTCTCGTGACTTTGACGGCCGCTCCCATGCTTCGGCATGCCTTCGACGAACCTCGCGCAGGTCGCTTAGTCGTCTCGTACGTCGTTGTTCGCGCCGTCGCAATCCCATTCTTCCTCATGGCCACTTCGATAAGGGAAATTAGCCAGGGAGTAGGGGACAGTCGGCGACCTATGTTCGCTGCGCTAGCGGCCAATCTGGCCAATATTCCACTAAACGCGCTATTGGTCGTTGTCCTGGATTGGGGTGTAGTTGGCTCGGCAATGGCCAATGTGTTGGCTCAAGTCATTGAGTTTTCCTGGCTGTGCAAGCAACGCTCCAGCTGGATTAAGATGACTCATGTCGATTGGGCGCAAATACGAACTATCGTGCGACTAGGCTGGCCGCTCGGCGTCGAAATGTTCTTGGACGTGAGCTCCTTTGCGACACTGGCATTCATAATTGCGCGATTCGGTGCCACCGAATTGGCGGCTCATCAAATTGCCTTGCAGGTGTCTCACTTGGCCATTCTGCCACTGCTCGCCTTGAGTGAATCGGCGAGCATCCTCGCAGGGCAAGCCTGTGGAGGAGGGCGGCTCTTAGAAATTCGCCCCATAATTAGGTCGAGTTTGGCGGCAGGACTCCTCTTTGCGGCTTGCATGGGCATTCCGCTCGCCCTGTTTCCAAGTTCGATTGCCTCATTTTTTACCAATGACACGGAGGTTTGCCGACTGGCCGCAGTACTAGTGCAAATGGTGGCGGGCTTTCAAGTTGGATTCGTTTTGTACTCGGTTGGACGCGCCGTGCTCCGCGGGCTAGGCGACCTTCGCTACACGGCGTTGGTGACTGTTGGTGTGGCGTGGATTTGCACCCCAACGCTCGGATTCCTTCTAGGCCACGTCATGGGTTACGGCGTCGTGGGTGGGTGGTGCGGTATCTCGATGGAAATCGTGTTGGCTTCGATGCTTTACTTCGTTCGAATCGAGCGACGCGGTTGGCGTCAGGCTGCGGCGCGACTGCGGGGTCAAACCCAACAAGCGCAAGCGGCCACACCTTGCGAACAGGAATGCGTGGTTTTGTACTCTCGACCAACGACTGCGGATTAGCGATCGTTCGAGGCTCGATCTTGAGGCACTAGTGAGTGAAAATTACGGTAGTCGACGATTCTCAGACCGGTAGGAACTATCGTGAGGACGTCTGCAAATCGAGAGCCAACCACGATGTCACTCATACTGTACGAATAGCGAGCATGAATGGACTGTGCGAGCCGCTCGTCGATTCCGTGGAGCGAGAGGAAAATTTCAGCATGGCGATCGCGTAGTCGCTCAATTGCGTCGGCGCCAAAAAACGGACTTTGCTCGTCAATTCGATGCATTGCCGTCCAAGTCAGCGAAAATAACGGAGTACGATCGCGCTCAAGTGGCAAATCAATCAGTCGCCGCATGGAGTCCCCCTCAGCGGTCGTTTCACTCACCATCAGGACAGCGGACAGTTGCGCCTGCACGATTTCGTTGTGGCGCCAATTGGCCATACGAAACATCAAATGGGGCACACCATCGCGCAGGGCGATTACTGCGCGGTTGCCAAACAGTACCTTGGCGGTGGGTCGAGAAAATTTGGCAAACGTTATGCCCGCGACCAGCGCAAACCCAACGATACCGGCAAATGCTTCTATAGTTACAAGGACATGGGCGTAGGTGTTGGCCGGAGCCATCTCGCCGTACCCAATCGTCGCCATTGTTTCAACGCTAAAGAAAAATGCGTCAACTATCGAACCAGGAGCAGCATGGGTGATCGAGCCTGGAACCAGTAAGTAGGTAAGGCTAAATATTGCATTGCTGATTATGAATGCGCCAAAGACGATGCTCGTTAAGGCAATCCACCCCCGTCCCAGGACGTAATGATAGAAGTCACCCTGAAACGCCCTCTTTTGGCCGACTGCACGTATCTTTGGCGAAAAATTGCGCGACTTTTGCAGTGAAACCTTGGGGGTCCTGTCCGATTGGGTCATCAAGCAGGAATATAATGATCAGACCCCCAGTGCGCTCCGCCCCGACCGCGAAAAGGCATTGTTGCTTCAGCCCGACACACCACTGAGGGCTGCGTTTACGACCTTCCCGCCAGCTCCCACAATCAAATCGCTGCTTACTTGAGCGCTCGGAATGCCCAATGCTACCCCTAAGGTTCGTGCATACGCGATATGTGTGCTGGCCCCGGGTATATCACCCCCAGCTGCAGCGGCTCCGGATGCGGAATCAATGTCGGCGGCAGCTAAGGAACCGGATGTTACTCCACCAGAACTGGATGCGAGTGGAGCAACGCCCCCAATGACCCCCGGAGCGACATTCTTGCCGATCATTACTCCTATGCTGTGATTGCCGTAATGATCGCGACCCGCACGCTGCGCCACTTTATCGATACCGTTGAGGTTTCGACCAAAAACGTTCCAGGTGGCAAATGTCACCTTATCAGTCAATGCGAGGCCATTCGAGCTCAGCGCGGTGATAACGGATTGAATTCCCGCGCACCCCGTTACATGTTGATCGGCTTCCGCCTGTAGATTTTGGTCCGTATGGTTGTCACCGCCGAAGGGAATTCGGACCGCCACCACCGGGGTAACATTGGCCGCAATGAGCGCCGCTGCAGCCAATGCCTGACCCGCAATACTGTCATTGGAAATGCTACTTAGCAGCGAACTGAGCGAAGCTGATAGATTACGAACCTGGGTTTGCGTATTGGCAAACGCGTCCAAGAACGCCTTTTGAACTCCATTGCTGGACACACAAACAATCAGGCGCTGCAATTTGTCCGTTGCGGTGATGGCGCATTGGAGTGATTGAGCGGTGGCCTTTCGGGGGTTGGCGATGAACCAGGCGGGTAGCCCGCTGGCCAGGGCCCTTAGCCCCACGGCACCTGCACCAAAGAGTACTCCGTCTGCGTCGAACGTTGCCGTGTCTGACGCATCGGTCACCAGCGGTGACGCGAAAAGTTCAGTTATTAGGGTTCCGAAATCGTAGCTGCTGTTGGCGAAAGCCAACGCTATGCGCCGATATTCCGGATCCGACTCAACGCATTCCGAAGAATTTGCGTAGTAACAGAGCTTTTGCGCCATCGCCATCGCGAAGCGATTGATAGTCTGATTGGGATCGGCTTCATCGTTCACTTGCTTTAGCAGATTGCTGAAGGCAATTAGATCGCCACCTGCGGCATTGACGTTGTCCCAGGCCAATACCCCGCCGGTAGTACTTGGTCGTGGATTTGCGGGATTGCCACTGAAAGTGTTGGTTAGGAAGTCATTCCGATCGTTGAAATCATACTGGGTTTCCCAGAATTCTCGCATCGGATCGAGATTCTTGTGACAACCGTAACACTGGGATCCCGTTGTGGCGTAGTTCGAATCCAGACCGATTGGATTGAGTGGGACCAGCAAGTTGTCGGGCGTAAAAGTTTGGCCAAATGCCACCAATAACGTTTGGTTCGCAGTAGCCGCTGGAAAAGTTGAGCATAACCGGTAAATGACCTGACTTGGCCGTCACCCTGACAGGTAGGGGTCAGTGTAAAACCATTGGACTTCGTCGGGGCGAGGTCCGAGAAAATCATGTAATCTGGGCTGCTTGGATTGAGCGTCTTCGCGAGCGGAATATCACGTGTGCTGTATTCGACCTTCCACTGCAACTTATTCGCGGTGGATATGCCGAAACTATACGGCTCGTTATCCAAGTATTTACTAGTGTCTTCAATCCAGCGATGCCGGATTGATTGAGCGTTGCAATATCCGCGTCCGTGCAGGCCAACCCCACTAATAGGTTCTTGACTTTTCTGCACGATGCAGCAGTCGATATGGCCTCAAAGGAACCTACTTGTGTGCTGCCTCCGGTGCCAGGATTGGCGCCTCCGGTGCTGCTCGTCGTATTCGATCCGCCGGTGTTCTTCGCGCCGGAACCACCGGCGCTCACGGAGCCACCTGTTCCTGCCGACTTGCTCGTGGAGCCACCGGTCGACAATGAACTCTGAGTACCGCCCGTGACCGCCAACATGTTGCCGGTGCTGCCGCCCGTCGTTCCAGGAACAACTGGGCTGTCGGCAACGAGATTTGCACGAGTGCTTTCGGATCCCGAACAGCCCGGCGCTCCATTTGCGGACCTCCGCCTGCTTCCTCGACCGTAGGGAGGGCGAGCGATGGGTCGTCAGCAATACCAGGGGCCAAAAACGACCCGCTTCGAATTTAGGAGACCTGAATATGACGACCCGCACCAATCGTAAACTCCGGTATCTGCTTATATATTCGACACTAGGACTTTCGCCGGCCCTTTCCCTGGCCTGTCAGGATGCACCGGTCGATGGTTCNNTCGGAGCGAAGGAGCGATTGGACAAGCTATTTCAGCGCTTCGACAAAGACGGCGATGGCAAAATTGCGTTAAAGGACCTGCCGGATCGATTGCGCGAACGCCTGACACGCGCTGATTCGAACAATGATGGTCAAGTGACCCGAGATGAGATCACAAAAGCGTGGCAAACCGCAGCCGCCGAAATGAAGAAGAAGATTGACACCAACGGTGACGGAGTCATCTCGGATGCAGAGCGCGCCAAGTCCCGAGCAGCGTTCTGGGATAAACGCTTCAGTGAGCTGGACAAGAACAAAGATGGTGCTCTATCCGCTGACGAGGCGCCTGCCCGAATGTGGGATCACATTAAGGTAGCCGATACGAACAACGACAATAAGGTGACGCGCGCGGAAATTGACGCCGCGCTTGCATCCGGCAAATTGAAGCCGATGCATCCAGGCTACGGTCACGAACGAAATGGCGGCGCTACAAAGGCCTAGTGCAGAACACAGTTCCCGGGAATCTGAGCCCGGCGAACTACTTCACAGGCAACCAGCAACCACAATTGTAGCTCGTAGAATCCTCTCCGCCATCCAACTTTAACCCCGAGCGCGAACACCGGACCTCCCCGTTCCCGTTGACCCCGGTGTGCACGCTTGGGGTTTCTTATTCCTAGAAGCCCCGCTGAATTGCCAGCCACATGAGCACAAGAATCAGAGCACAAATGCCCAGCATGGGAACCACGCTCCCCACGAAATACGGGTAGACCAATAATATCAACCCACCAATCAAATGTGGCGCGCGACCCATCTTGCGACCGTAAGCCATCAAGACAAAGCCGATTGACGACACGAGCAATGAAGCAAGAATTACGTTGCCGTCGAAATTCATGGGGTTGGCTCGATCGGTAGAGTTGCTAGCAGCACAATTCGATCGTCGCGCACAAGGCTGCCACCGATCGAGACCGCATTCGAGGATCGACAAACGATCTGGATCATCAGTTCACGGAATTGTTCCCGGTTTCGGCGTGTGTTGCCAGGGCCCGTTGCACGGCATTTGAGGCACGCTAGTACATCAATTCAATAGAATTGATGTACTAGAAATTCGCGAAGCGAATTT
>PMCK01000357.1:22915-36133 GCA_003154095.1 Myxococcales bacterium
GACCCATCACTTCAGTGGAATCGCGGCACTAGAGCCACTTTTGGAAATTGTCGGGTTTCTCTTGATCTCCAGCCGAGGGTCGGCTAACCCCGGGGCCGCATAGGGCAAGGAGCTCCCTGGTTCCGAATGGCAAAACGGCCCACTATCAAAGATGTCGCGACCAAAGCCGGCGTATCGGTAGCGACGGTGTCCTTCGTCCTGAACAATGCCTCGGGCCAACCCATCGGCAAGGCGGTCCGCGATCGCGTTCAAAAGGCTGCCCAGCGACTCAACTATCAACCGAATGCGTCGGCAGCGCATTTGGCGCGACGCCGGACACGACACGTTGCTATCGCCTTGTACGAGGAAGAGAGTTTGCTCTCGAACTCCTTTTATTCTCGAGTTGTCGAGGGCGCTTTGAAACAGGCGCTTGAGCGAGATTATCATCTATTATTTTCGTACCTAAAGTCGGACTATCGGGGCAGAAATGATCTTCCGGCGGTGATTACTCAGCGAAATACGGAGGGTGTTCTGTTCATCAAGCGCCTAGTGCCCGCGATGGTGGCGGACATCTCGGCCATTGGAGTGCCGATCGTCGCCATTGATCACTATCCACCGTCACCCTTGGTAGGCTCCGTTTCCATGGACAACCGACGGGGTGGTGAGCTTGCCGCGGAACATTTACGAGAATTGGGCCATGAGCAGCTAGTCGTCATTGCCGGCGGACTGGATCGGACGAGTATTGCCGACCGGGCCCATGGCTTCTCGGATGCCCTGCATCGGTGGGGATACTTGCGTAATCGGCGTCAACCCCTGTGGAAAAGCAATTCCCTTACCTTTGAAGGTGGATATGCTGCTGCGACCAAGGGGCTGCAAAAGTACCCCGGGACTACCGGGTTGTTCTGCGTAAATGACGAGATGGCTGCTGGCGCAATTCGTGCTGCCCACGAGCTAGGCTACAAAGTTCCACAGCGCCTCTCGGTGGTTGGATTTGACGACATCGATATGGCCAAATATCTCGACCCGCCACTGACTACGATTGGGGTTGACAAGTTGGAACTCGGGCGAAGAGCCATGAGCCAGTTGCTCGACCAAATCGAGGGTCGTGCCGCGCGAGTTATCGAAGAACGTGTGGGAGTTCAGCTGGTCGTGCGAGGTTCGACTGCGCAAGTGAGCAAGCGAAAGGCAAAGCAGCCGATAGCCTGACGGCTTCTACCAACCCATGGCGGTTTTTACTGGGGTCAGCAACATATTGGTGGGGCTGGCATTGTAGCTGTCCGGCGTGCCGCCGATTTCCAATTGTTCGGATACGTTTGGATGCGTGCCGCATCCAAAGCCTCTACCTTTGGGAATCGTGTCGACTAGGTGCACTTTCGCGTCCCCGGCATCGTTGAAGTACTTGACCACCGAGGTAATTGCGGAAATTTGACTCGTCCGGGATGTATAGGGACAGGGTGATCCCGCGTCTCCAACTACCGCTGGACCTGGCCAGTCGTCGGTGAGCATCGGGCTCGAGGTGAGGAATATATGCGCGCTTCCGTAGTACCCGCGTAATTTCGTGACGAAAGCCTCGAAAGCACTGATCAGCGATTGATACTTCACGGGGTCACAAGCCGGGCTAATTGGGGGTTTGTCGCAATTGTCCGGACTAAAGTCATTCGTACCAAGATCAATGATGATTGCGTCGGGTACGTACTTCGTGTGGTCCCAAAGCGGTGAGGTCAGATCACGCTGATTCATATGGTCGTAACCCGCGGGCAACGTGTCCGCCGACCCGCATTCGTAGTTCTCGAACACACCGCGGCCGCCGGCGGCCGTTATGTACCACTCGGCATTGAGATTGCGCGCGAGTTCGGCACCATAAGTGAGGTACGCATTTTGCGCAGCGTTACCACTAGCGGTGTTGCAATTGACTTGGTTTAGACCCGGTTCGACACCGGACCCTGCGGTGATCGAATCCCCAATGATTTCGAGCTTTCGAGTCGGGCGGGCAGGGGCAGGCGAAGGCGGGCCGCCGAATTCGAAACCCAGGAACGTCACCGAGCCTTGGCTCGTCTCGGTGCGTTTGACGAACACGACCGTGTGCTCTTTGTAATCCAGAGGGGGAATGTTCTGCGCTGCGTTTGGCACCACGTCGTACTTCGTTTTGCCCGAAAGTGGCTGAATAAGAAATGTCTGCGTTCCATCCACGATTACGTCGTAGTAATTTTGGCCTCTCATGGCATCTTGGAACATGACCGAGATCGAAACGCCGGTGAACTTCGCAGTCACCGATGCCCCGGGTGCTGCGTAGACGGGCCTGGTGGGATCCGTAAAATCCATTCTGCCCGAGTAAAGCAGGTGAGCGGTGTCGTCTGGGGTGACGGTGCGCAGCGTTGTATCGTGCGGCGTCGTATCGACCTCGGTACTCGTGTCGCCACCTGATGTTGTATTTCCACCGACGGACGATTCGCTGCCACCAGACGTTGAATTGCCACCGACGGAAGTGCTGCCTCCCGAAGTGGAATTGCTGGTAGCCGGTGCCTTGCTACTCGAGCACCCGAGCGTCCACGTGCCGGCAATACAAAAAAGAAGCAATGATCCGCTCNNTCCACCGAGTAGTCTATTCATGGCACGGTTCCTCTTCCGAAAGCTTTACGGCAGCTTGGGTCCTCGTCTAACCGGGCATGGCGCAACATTTGTAAGTCCAGCCCCAGTCATCACTCGGCAATTGATTGATTGCCATAACTTTGGCCGATGGGTTGAGAGTCGTCAAGAACGGCCTTCAGTCCATATTTCTGTCCTGCCGAGACTTGACAGAGGGGTCGGGGCTATGACTAACTGCGCCAACTAAAACGTTTTAGCCGGCGCTTAGGTCGAAAAGCAAGCCGGAGAATTTTGGGCAAACCATGCCGGGTCGAATGAAATACATAGTCATCGGTCTAATCGGGTTACTGCCTGGGTGCATTACGAGTCCCACCTACGAGTACGGGCCCACCGCGGAGGCGAAGACCACGTCGTTGCCTCCTTGCCGCGACGGTATGCTCGATGACCTCGAGGATGGTGACGGTCAGGCCGCCAAGGTTAACGGTCGAGATGGCTATTGGTTCACGTTTGCCGACACCGAAGGCTCGACCATTGACCCGCGTGGCGAGTACAAGCCTTCGCCTGGTGGTGCTAACGGCAGTCAGTTTGCGGGGCATGCCTGGGGCAAGATGGCACCCAAAGGGGTTAGCCTCTACGCGGGCGTCGGTTTTGCCCTGACGAATCCGAAGACGCCCTATGATTTCAAGACGGCCAAAGGTATTCAATTCTGGGCTAAGGGCCCAGGGCGCGTTCGCTTCAAGACGCCGGATATCAACACGACGCCCGAAGGCGATCGCTGCTCGGATTGTTATAATGATTTTGGTGTGGACATCACGTTGCAGGATAGCTGGCAGCGGTACACGGTGCCCTTCGAGAAGATGGCGCAGCAACCAGGTTGGGGTGACAGGGTACCCGCGGTGGACTCGCATCATGTCTTCGCCGTTCAATGGCAATTCTCGACGCCGAACGCGTCCTACGATCTTTGGTTTGACGATATTCGCCTGGTAGGGTGCGAGTGATATCCGTGAGACTACCGAACTGGCTTCCGCAGCTGTCCGTAGTGCTCGGGCTAGCGGCATTGGCCTGCGGCGGTACGGGGTCGAATGCGGATCGATTGGCTGCGAAACCTTCCGATAAACATGTGCTGCCTGTGTTCAATGACCCGGGCAGTCTTTCGACTTACTCATGTGACGAAGATCAGCCGTCGAATGGAATCACGACATATTCAATCGAAGATTGGGAGACCGGTGCCGGCGGCGGTTGGTACACGAACAATGATCAATGTGAGTCGTGCCATGCGGCAACCGACATAATAAACGGAACTATCGATGCTGGCACTGAGGTAGATCCGACAAGTCTGGACGCTGGTGTCAAGGCACGAAAAGCCTGTGTTTCAGACTGTCTCGCGTCCCAAATGCCGAGTTACTTCGCTAAGCCCGTCCCTGCCGAGAAGATTCCCGTCGCGGCGTCGGGCATTAAGGACCGCTGCGGCAGCAAATACGCTTTTCACGTCATCTCCGGTCCATTTACCAAGTGGGGCGGGCAGCTTGGGATGAACTTCGGTCCACCCAAATGCGTCACGCTGGATTGCCCAGCCGACAGCATGCCCGTACCGGGCGGTCCCTACGATGGCATCTCGTTCTGGGCCCGCGTTGCGCCCGGGTCTGGCACCGGCATGCGTGTCCAAGTGGGTGAAAGCCATACGGATATCAAATATCCGGAGACGGGTGATGCGGGCGCACCGTGCGTTGATCAGGTGGGCATTGTTAGCCCGAATGATACCAGCCAAGGCTGCGACGCCTTCGGTATATTTACGGCGCTGAACACTAACTGGCAATTCTTCACGATGCCGTTCGAGGAGATGCGACAGGCTGGGTGGGGCAAACGCGCTCCTTTCTTCGACATCCAACACATATCCAATTTGACGTTCTTCTACGCTCAGGGCATCTGGGACATCTGGATCGACGACATAAGCTTCTATAGGCGGAGTCCATAGTAATGCGCCTTTGCTTTAGATTGAGTCATCAATTGTCCGTTTACGGGGCCATTGCGTGCTGCGCGCTGGCTGCGTCGCGCGCGAATGCTGCACCTCCACCCGACACGACCGGGGAAGAGTTCAGAGATACTCCCGTCGAAGCACTGCCGAAGCCCAAGGTCATCGCGCCGACCGAGGATGAGCGCAAAGAACCGGGATATATGCCGGGCTATAGGCGCGAGGCGCAGATTAGTCTGCCCGCGACTTCTTTGCAATTTTCCACGGTTCTGCCGACAGGGATTACGCCGCAATCAACCGCAGTGAGCCCGTCGTCGCACGAATTCAAGATGCAGTTCAGCGGCTATCTGCAAGGTGGATTGCGCGCCGGAATTGGGCACCGTGACAATGCCAATAGTCAGCAACACTCGATGACCCTGCACGCGGACCCCGTGGTGGCAGGAGCATCGTATGGCTGGTTCGACCACACCAACATCGTGCCAGGGCCGTGGGCACAACTCAATTTTAAGTATGGCAACGACGTGGTTTCCGCGAATGCGGTAATTGGTGCATGGGGCACCACGGAGGCCATGAATGCCGGTGGGAATTTCATGCCCAACGTGCAGCAATGGTTCACGGACGCATATCTGTCTTACACGCCCAAGGTCGCTCCGGTTAACCTCACCGTGAAGGCCGGCGTGTACCGCGAACGTTACGGTTCCATGGGTCAGTACACGGATGGAGTATATGGTGTGCCTACGATTGCCGTCATCAACGGCGTCGGTAGCACCACCACCATCGAACTGCCATTCGAAGGTGACTTCACCGTTCGAGCCGAAGCGGGACTCAAAGGCACATTCAATCGCGCCATGCCCGGGTTGGTTCCGGAAGGCTCGAACGAAAATGCGCGACCAATCGAGGGGTCCACTTACGCGGCGCATGGCCATCTGGGCTTCGGCTACAAGGATATCTGGCCAACATTCCACATCATTCACGCGTTTAGCCAAGATGATCGCTCGGACAACTACGACGACACGTCGACGCCCACGTACGACCCGCAGACACGCAAGGATGGGACGCTAGACGTCGTCGGAGTAGACGTAAAGGTCGTTGGCGGGCGATTCGGGCATTTCGTTGCATCCACTGAGCACGTCTCCGGCAAGAACATGACCTCCATGTCGAACCTCGTGCAGATTTTGTACTCTGGCACGGGGCGCGATTTCAATGAGCGATACTGGGGCTATTACAGCAATGGCACGGGCACACTCTCGATCGCGGCTCTCCAATATACGTTAAGCCTCGGCACGTTACTTCGATATCCCGAGGAGTTCTGGGGCGACGCGCCCGATCTAATCGTCAGCGTGTTTGGCATCTATGCCCATTCGACGAGTGCAGCCGCGAGGCCGCCGGGCATGATTCCTGCGCTCAGGAACGCCGACAATTATGGTCTCGGAAATAGAGACATGCTCAAAGCGGGTGTCGAGACTGTCTACTCGGTGGCCTCTTGGCTCGCCATTGGGGATAGATTGGATTGGGTAGCCCCAGCGCTGGGAGACTCAACCAAGTCTTACGAAGTGTTGACGCAAAAACTCATCATTCGCTCCGATTGGACGGCGCGTGAAGCGCTCGTCCTACAATACTCTGGGTGGATACTCGGGGATAACGTCAAGGTTAACGGTGATAATCGACTCATGAACTACACGTCGGCAAAACCGGACCAGCACATGTTGGCCATCTACGGAACGATGTGGTGGTGAGAACATGGGGAGCATGGTCATGACGTCCGCAAGAATCAAACATCTGACGAGGCTTGTCCCATGAAGCGGCAGCTATTTACGGCTAGTGGACTTTTCCTGCTTGTTTTGGGCGGCACTGCTCAGGCTCAAAGCACCAACAACAGCAGCACCGGTAGCAGTTCGGCTGCGCCGCAACCTGCTCCGACCACCACCGCGACGGCCGGCGCTCCAGCGCCCTCGGCGAATCCAGCGCCGGCGCCCTCGACCCCGGTCACGGCCCCCGCACCCGCCGCACCACCTGCAACGCTGCCAGCAGCGGCTCCCGCAGCCCCAGCACCCGCTACGGTCCCCGCTAGTACGACGGTTGCGCCAGCCGCAACCGTCCCAACGGCTTCGACAGATGCCGCGGCAGATGCGAACGCGAAGGCTGCTCAAGACGCAGCAATCGCCGACGACGCTAAACAGGCGAAGGCCGCGAAGAAGAAGGGCGCGAGGGGTACCCAGTCCAACGCGTCAGCCATCAGCTTGGCGCCCAGCGCGCCACAGGTTTCTACGTTGCCTGGCTCAGTGATGCCCGGCTTCGAGCAAGCAGAGTCGATTAGTGCCGGCGATTGGAAATTCGACGTTCACGGGTTGTTCGTTCTGCCTTTGGCGATCGGCATCAATAAGCGTGACGACCCTAATGCGGATCAGAAGAAAATGACGCTGCATTCGCCGCCGGTCACCCCCGAAGATCGCGAGGGTTTCAATTGGACCGGCGTGACACCACAGCCGTGGGTTCAGATGAACTTCAGCTACGGCAACCGCGACGTGACAGCCAATGTCATTCTCTCGGCGCGGACCGTGACGAATGCGAATTCCTATTTCAATCCGCCGGATTATCAGGGGATTACCGACGCGTTTCTGACCTATCGTCCGCCACTCGCGCGGCCGATCAATCTGACGATTGACGTCGGCGCATTCACGAATCGCTATGGCCACATGGGCGAATATGATTCTGGTCGCTATGGTCAGTCCATAATCGCGCGGCTTTCCGGCGTTGGTACCAATGTGCGCGCTGCAATTCCGGCTGGTGATGTGCAATGGCTATTCGAGACCGGCGTCATGGGACAAATTGGTAAGGCGCCATTGGGCGTGGAACCCGCAGGTTGGAACAATTTTGCCGATTCAAACGTGGGCAGCACGTACGCCGTTCACGGTCATGTTGGTGCGCGCTTTGCCAAGAAGGCTGAACTCGTAGGTCATGCCATTTACGCATTTGAACAGGATGATCGCGCAAACCCCACTGATCAACCTGACGGCAGCATGAGCATCCTAGGTGTCGACGGGCATGTTTCGGCAGGCTACCTGGGGCATTTCTATCTGGGGTTGGCCCACACGAGCGCGACCAACGCGCGAAGCATATCCCCAGTCGTGCGAATCCTGGAAGCGCCCGGCGGGCCCGGTCTAATGCGTTCGTATTTTGGTCCTAACGGCAACGGCAATGGAACGTTGACTACATTGGGTGCGCAATATGATTTGAGCTTAGGAAATTTGCTGAGTCATCCCATCGCGCACAATGCCGATTCGCCTGACGTTGTGCTGGCACTATTCGGAATCTACACGAAGGTTGGTAGCGACCAAGTCGGCTACAATGATGTCAAGAAGTTGAAGTACGGCGCCGAAGCCACTTACTCGATTGCGAGTTGGTTTGCCGCTTCCGGGCGCTATGATCGAGTTTTGGCGAATACCAATGACACACATCAGACAAATGCGGTCATTAGCCCGCGTCTGATATTCCATAGCGATTGGAACTCGCAGGATCAGGTAGTCCTGCAGTATTCGCATTACATGGTGGGTTCGGGCGTACCGGTTATTACTGGTTATCCCCCGGCTCCAGATCTATACACGGTGCCTGATGCCGATGTCGTGAGTTTGACTGCCGCGATTTGGTGGTAGCCCGACGAAACGATACGGTCGGAGACCGGCCAGCTTCGCGTCTCACGTTTCCTAAGTGCGAAAGGGCCGCTCGCTTACAAGTGAGCGGCCCAGTGAACTCACTTGTAATTGTACAGCACGACGTCGTCTATCCACACATTCCAGTTGCCATTGGCAGCGTCGCCGATGTCCATGCTAAATGTGACTTTCGTGATCTGCTTCATCAACAGCGCATCTTCACGGACGCCATAGCCACGTTGCTTCATATCGCTAAACGGAATCATGACGTAACGCCAGTTGGTGTCAAATCCAACTGACGCCCCGTAAGGGTCACATTTCTCTCGATCATTGTTGGACTTGTCATTGCACAACTTGCCACCCTGCTCTAGTGACATGGTGTTGGGATCGCGCAATGAAACAAAGAGAGTCGATCCAGTGGGTTCCAATTCAGGATGATCGTTGCCCTTCTTGATCCAAAATGCCATGCCTTCCCAATCCGAAATATCAACTGGTTCGAGATAATCCCCCGTTGCCGCTAGTGGGCGACCGAACCCCTGCCCGAATTGTGGTCCCCAAACAACCTCATTGTACGAAAGAAAGTGGAAGGCATATAAGCCGCCGTTGCTGCCGCAGTGAGCATCTTGACCCATTTGAACCTGCGTTAGATCCTTCCCAGCCGGAATTGTCCATGCATTGAACCAAGCCTGCACCTTCGGGTCAGCGACGATAGAATCTGGATAAACAAAGCCATCAGTCGGGGCGCCGCCAGCAGGCGCGCCGTTGATTGTACCGTGGCCCTCCCAATCCATACAATTGGATACGCGCGTATTGCCTTGGGTGTCGGTGACAACCTTGCCGGGAGTACATCCGAATATTTCAGTAACCAGTGTCAAATCGACATTACACGGGTCAACTGTTAAACCGGCATCCTCGACCGCGGAGACGTTGGCCTTGAGCCTTTCACCCTTTCCACCGCAGCCCGCAGCACCCACGGACGCCAGCGCAAGTACGATGGAACCTAAGGCCGTTTGCCTTACCGAAAAGCTACTCAAAACTCGTGACATAACCCTTGAAACTCCCTTGCGCGCACGGGCCAAACTGCGTAAGCAGTGTACGTGGAGGCGGTTGCGCTGGCAACCTCGAACGCGCCTAAATCCACCAGGAAATTGAGATGAAACCCATTCTTCGCCGCTATCCCGGTAACCCCATCGTAACNNTGGGGTAAGAAGTACATCATGGCCTGTCGCGTCGAGGACGCGGCCCTGCGCCCCAAAATGTGGATAGCTGACAGTGCGGATGGCTACCACTTCGTGCCGCGGCTGAAGCCCGTGCCCGTGCCGGACGATGATCCGGAATTCGCGGAATATACCGCTGGAATGTACTACGACCCCCGAGTCACCGAGATCGACGGGACGTTCTACCTGATGCACGCTGCTCACAGCAGCCACACCTGCCGGTTGAACTTGCTGTCCACNNGGCGAAAAGATGGGCGATATTTGGGTTTCATATTCGCCTGATCTCATCCACTGGGGGCGGTCTCGTTGTGTGATGCGCAATTCACAAGTGCGATGGGCTTGGGCGAAAATTGGTCCCGGCGCACCCCCGATCAAAACCCCTGAAGGTTGGCTGAATATCTTCCACGGCGTTCGCACGCAATGCGCACAGCATTACGTCTACCAGCTGGGTGTGTCGCTACTAGATCTCGAAGATCCATCGAAGGTCATTGCACAAGCCAAAGAAGCTATCCTAGAGCCCGAAGAAATGTACGAGCTCGTGGGGCAAACCCCTAGTGTGGTCTTTACGTCAGGCGCTGTCGTCGAAGATGACGGCGAAGTGAAGGTCTACTACGGCGGAGCCGACACCGTACAATGCGTCGCCACGACTACGATTGACGAGCTGCTTCACGCTTGCAAGCACCGGTAGAGGTATCAGCCAATGCCTGTGAGCGTCGGGTCCTTTTTCGAAGCAATTAGCTCTAAATTCCGGTCGATTAGCTCCAGCCGCTGCTGCACACAAGCCGCCGATCGAAGTGGATCGGGAGGCGTATTTTTCGCGTAATCGACCATCTTGTCGAGCGTAGTTCGCGCGACGTGGACTCTCGTGTCGCTTGAGGCGTAGTAAATGAGAAGCTCGCCGTTTTCGCGGGCAACCGCCCCATTACAAAAAACTACATTNNCATTAGAGACGTCACCGATGCGCTCTTCGCCCTGCGGCGCAATGAAGTAACCCCCGGGGCGATGCGTAATGTGCCAGGGTTTCTCGAGATCCGTCATGAAAACGTACAGCACGTAACGTAGCCCCGCAGCGCAACCGCGCACGCCGTGGGCTATGTGGAGCCAACCAGATTTAGTCTTAAAGGGATGGGGCCCCTGCCCATTTTTGGACTCTTTGATCGTGTGATACTGGCGATCGTCGATAATGGTTTCAGTTCCAATTACGGCAGGNNACGAACTCGGGGTGCAGCACCACATTGCGCTGCTGAGGTGACTTCGACTTAAGATCGGGTAAGCGCTCCCAAGTCTTCAAGTCCTTGGTCCTGGCGATGCCACATTGCGCAATCGCCGAGGACAAGTCGCCTTGGGGGGCATCGGGGTCTTTGCGTTCAG
This sequence comes from Myxococcales bacterium, assembly GCA_003154095.1. Taxonomy (GTDB): domain Bacteria; phylum Myxococcota_A; class Polyangia; order Polyangiales; family Polyangiaceae; genus FEN-1139. The sequence goes on from PMCK01000357.1 coordinate 33,691, forward strand.
TGCAAAACAGACCGTAGATAAGCCCGTCAGCGTGTTTCGTCAGTCGCATATCATAGACATTTACGTCAGGGTCGCTTGTTTCCGGCATCACGATGGGGCGATCCCAGAATCTAAACCCATCTATTCCATTTTCGCTTTCGGCTACCGCAAAGAACGATTTTCGGTCAGCGCCCTCGACCCGGCAAACCAGGAGAACCTTTCCAGAAACTTCGACCGCACCGGGGTTGAAGACGGCGTTGATGCCAATTCTTTCGAGCAAGAAGGGATTTCGACTGCGATCCAGATCGTAGCGCCAGAACAACGGCGTGTGTTCCGCAGTCAACACTGGGTGCAAGAAGCGCTCGAAGATTCCGTTATTGTGGCTTTCCTCGACAGGGTTTTTCCGCCCCACCAAAGTCTTATGTTGGCGGGTCAAGCGTTCCAATCGAGCTTCGAAGTCCATGTGCATGAGGCTCTTTTACCCAAACGACCCAGCGCCGTCCAGCGGCGGTCGCAGCATGGTTTGAACGCAGCAACAACCCAAGCCAGTGCTGGACTCCCGCAGCCGCTGACAAAAAGTACCGTCCACGCGTCGGCCCGCCGGAAATGGGCTGATCCCTTGTAATTGTTCTGTCCTCTAAGGGGCTACTCGACGACAACTAGGCCAATTGGGTCCAATTTGACGACCCCATCGCCTGCAATGCCTTGGCTAAAGCGTTTTAGTGCGGTATGGCTTGGGCGATTCGACCGGAGGAAGTATTCATGAAACACACCTTCAAGTTCTTGGGCCTGGGCGCGGGCATCGCAGTCTTCTCGATTATCAATGCCTGCTCATCGGGCACAACTGTCAAGGGGAGCGATGCGGGCAATGTCGATGAAACCGGTGGTGCCACGGCTGGTGGTGCTGGCAATACCGGTGGCAACACTAGTGCTGGCGGTACGACGAGCACGAATACGAGCACTAGCACAACTGGCACCGGTGGTACGTCGACCGGGAGCAACGTGATTCTTGATGCATTCAACACCCTTGCGCAGCAGCAGTCATTTTTGCCCAATACGTTTGTTCCAACTGACTGCTCAGTCAACGTTGCTGCACCCAATGACGCAGGAGGTACCTTCCAACTGGATTGGTCTGGCAGTGTGGACGTCAACGCGGATTCGACCACGCCGGGTTCCATGAAGGTTACAGCCATGTTTACCAATTGGGATCAGAAGTGGGCCGTTGAGATGAATGCTCCCACCGACGCACAAGGCAATCCGATGGATCTCACCAATAAACTCGTAACGGCCGATATCAAAATTACATCAGGCTTGTCGCCCAATTCCAGCTACCCATTCGGAGCGCAGTTGTACGTCAAGACCGGGTCCGACTACGTTTGGGGAGCTTCGGTGTGGACGAATATCATGGCGCAGAACACCTGGGTCCGATTGTCGTTAGATACCACTGCTCCGGATGGTACGCCCGCCGGGAAAACCTTTGATCCCGCCTTGCCCAAGCAGATTGGTATTCAATTGAGCACTGGTGGCGCCGCTGAATCACCGTACTGTGCCAAGAACTACGCGGCGGCCTTTGGTGCACCGGTAACCACCGTTGCCTACGTCGACCAAGTTCAGGTCGAGCCTCGACCGTAAAGTCAATTCGTCAACGGGTCACACACGACGCGGGCGCGCTTTCGCAATGAAAGCGCGCCGCTGCAGACGTTTGCCACGCTACTGTGGAGTGTGGAAGTTGCGCGCGGAGGCGCAAGCGCCGCAAGGGAGGCAGCAAGTCAATGTTCGTCAGGCGAATCGTGATTAGGGCGCGCAGGTTATCTTGGCGTCGGCCCAGTCCGCGTGATCCGAAGTAGAGAGATCACCCGCACCCGTAACTAGAAGCGTGAGCTTTTGCTTGCCGCTAAGGTCCAAATCGATGGACTTTGCTGGGTCCGTGCCTGTCATTTTTCCGCTGTCAAACAACTTCTCGCCGTCAGCCCAAACTTGCATGAGCACCGTTCCTGAAGTGCTCGAATCGTCGTCCACACCCACGACCGCGCTGAATTGGGTGCATCGCATAGCGAGTCTGTAAATTATCTTGGAACCTGCTGCTACTCCGAGGCCCTTACCGAATGCGGTGCCGCGAAGCGTGAGAGGCTTGCCGTCCGCGGCGGCTGAGCCGCCGTTACTCATGTCTTTCTCGACGGGGCCTGCGCCGTTGGCTGCATACGTCCAAGGTAAGTTACTTAGGTATGCGGTACCTTGCGGAATTCCAGGTTCGTTTCCGTCAACAACGACCATCACCGATCCATGAGACGGCACGTCGGCCGAGTAACTATCTTGAATAGACAACGAAATAGGAAGTCCCGCATCATCCGATTCCCATAGGTCGCGCACCGTGGCGCTGCCCGCACTTAGGCCTATATCAGCGAGATTAAAGGCCACGTTTTGCGTTTGGATGCCTGCGTTTAGCAGTAGCACCGCTCTAGAC
>PMCK01000272.1 GCA_003154095.1 Myxococcales bacterium
GCGAGGCATGCCTCGCCCCTGCCTCAGCCTCGCCGCCGCTGGAAGCCAACTGCGCTGCCCGCCTCTGCAGCCTCGCCGCCGCTGGAAGCCAACTGCGCTGCCCGCCTCTGCAGCCTCGCCAGCCGCAGCAGGCTAAAGACTCCCCCGCACGCCGTCGTGCTCACCCGGCATCCAGCGAGTGGCTTTTGGGACGCTGAGTGTGCGCCCTCCCTCCCGCATACTGCGCGCACCGACCTCGAGCGCCCGCATAATTGCCAGGGCGTCATCCATCTCCACACGTGCCAAACGGGGACTTTGACAGGCCGCAATGAACTGCTGCAGCTCCGTTTTCAGCGCATCGGGCCAGGTGGACGTCAGCTGAGTCCAGCCTTCACCTTTGGCGGCAGACTCGACGGTGTCGAGAAAACGCTCAGCCATGTCAAAGGTCATAGACCCGTCGTGCGGCGGCAAGGGCGCAATATCGAGCCCTTCCCGAGTGGGACGAATCCAGATGCCGCCGCCTTCACCGTCCTCGAAACGTGCCATTGCGCGGCGACCGATTAGGATCACGCGGCGCATCTTACTCTTATCCATCAGACCCACGTCAATCAGCGCCGAAGCCTGCCCAGGAAACGCAGCGGCCGCCAGTACTCGAACCGGACAGCGCATCGAGGGCGGTGGCTGCGAGCCACCGAGCACCTTGCGCATCGGGTTGCGACTCGTGGGCGGCGGCAAACATGCAGTCGCTGCAATCTGTTCGGGCTCGGCTGCTAGCACACCTCGCAGGACGCTCAGGTCATGCGGCGCGAGTGACCACCAAGGGCCACAACGGTCCGATGCTCGCCAACCGATACGTCGCGACAGAGCCCACTCGATGCGCCCGAGCTGGCCTTGCGCCACCAACTGGCGAAGCTCCGCCACACCACCGTGAAACCGCAACAAGTGTCCCGCCATCGCCAGGCATCCATTGCGATGAGCCGTGCGCTCGAGCGCCAGCGCATCCGCCAGCGACGTTGCCATCGGCTTTTCCACGAACACGTGTTTGCCAGCCTCTAAAACCTGCCGAGCCAGCGGGCCATGTGTCTCCGGCGGGGTTGCCAAGAGCACAGCATGCACCTCGGCTGACGAGAGCACGGCGTCGAATGCCGGTGCGACAGCTACGCCTGGCAAGGCCGCTGCGGTTTCGACAGCGCACGCGTGCGTGCTGTCATGCACCATCACGATGCGACAAGTTTCGAGTGTTCCCAAGACTCGAAGAAGATTCTTCCCCCAGCGCCCCACCCCAACAACGGCGACGCCGAGCGTTTCCATTACGTATTTACTCCCCAAATTTCACGGGCGTAATTGCGAATCACTTCGTCGCTGGAAAAGCGACCCATCTTGGCTGTATTCATAATGCTGTGGCGCGTCCAATCGTCGCGAGTTGCGTATGCACGTAACACCGCTTGATGACATGAACGATAGCTCTGAAAGTCTGCCAAGACGAGGTATCTGTCATCGCGCAGTAGTGATTCGACTAATGGTGCAAAACGAAGTCGATCACCGCGACTGAATACACCCGCTGCAACGGCGTCGATGACGGTGCGGATTTCGGCATCCACCGCGTAAATCTCGCGCGATTTATAACCCCGTGCGCGGACGCCTTCTACCTCTGCGGCCGTAAGGCCAAAGATGAAGATATGATCACGTCCGACTGCTTCGGCAATCTCTACCGTGGCACCATCCAATGTGCCGAGCGTCAGCGCACCATTGAGCGCTAGCTTCATATTCCCGGTGCCGCTGGCCTCCGTACCCGCCAAAGATATCTGCTCGGACACATCGGCCGCCGGCACAATCAACTCGGCCAGCGATACGCTGTAGTTCGGAACGAAGCAGACGCTCAGACAATCACGCGTAGCCGGATCGGCCGCGATGGTCTCGCCGACCGCGATTATGAACTCGATTATGAGTTTTGCCATGGCGTAGCCCGGAGCGGCCTTGCCGGCAAAAAGGAACGTGCGCGGTAACATGTCGCTCGGCGGACGGACTCGATAGTTCAAGTACAAGAACGCGACGTGCAGAATGTTGAGCAGCTGGCGCTTGTACTCGTGAATGCGCTTGATCTGCACATCCAGCATCGAATCCGGGTTGATGTCTATGGAGTGCAGCTGTTTGAGAACATTGGATAACCGGACTTTATTTTTGTATTTCGCGTCACGGAAAGCCGCTCGAAAATCGACATCGGATGCGAGCGGCGCGAGCTTCTCGAGCTCTTTGAGATCCGTTATCCAGCGCTCACCAATCGTCTTGTTCACGAGGGCACTGAGCGACGGGTTGCACTTGAGCAACCAACGGCGCGGCGTAATGCCGTTGGTAACGGACTTGAATTTCTTGGGCCAAAGCGCAACGAAGTCGGAGAAGAGCTTGTCGCACAAGATGCGACTGTGCAGCTCGGAAACGCCGTTGACGGAGGTTGCCCCGACGACGCACAGGTTGGCCATGCGCAGCCGCTTTTCGGGATTCTCGGCGAATAGACTCATGCGCTCGATGCGACCCTCATCCCCCGGGAAGCGCGCACGCACCTCTTCCAAGAAGCGCCGATTGACCTCGTACGCTATCTGAAGATGCCGCGGCAATATCCGCTCGAACAGCGAGATGGCCCAGGTTTCGAGGGCCTCGGGCAAAATCGTATGGTTGGTGTACGCGAAAGCACGTGACGTTACGCTCCAGGCTTCTTCCCATCCGAAGCCGTGTTCATCCATCAAGAGCCGCATCAATTCGAGAATGGCGAGCGCCGGGTGCGTGTCATTCAGCTGAAATACGGCCTTTTCCGGCAGAGTGTCCAGCGAAGTATGCGTCTTGAGGTGCCGCTGAATCGCGTCCTGCAAAGTGGCCGATACGAAGAAGAATTCTTGTTTGAGACGCAGTTCACGTCCCTGAGCCACCATGTCATTGGGGTATAAAACGCGCGAGATATTCTCGGTTGCGTTCTTGGCTTCGACGGCCTTGATGTAGTCACCATCGTTGAAATACGAGAACTGAAAGCCGCGCGTGGCACTCGCGGACCAGAGTCGCAAGGTGTTGACGACATCATTGCCATAGCCCGGCACTAGTATGTCGTAAGCCATCGCCCAGACATCGTCGGTATCGACCCAATTGAACACGTTGCGCCCGACGTGGTCGAGTTGCTGTTCTACGCGTCCACCATAGCGCACCAGATAGCGCTGCTCGGGGCGTGCGACTTCCCAGGGGTTCCCGTAACGCAGCCAATTGTCGGCGCGTTCCACTTGGCGCCCGCCGACAATCTGTTGCTCGAAGATCCCGAATTCATAACGGATGCCGTAGCCCATACCGGGCAGGCCCACCGTGGCCATTGAATCGAGCAAACAAGCTGCCAGCCGTCCTAGACCTCCGTTACCGAGGCCTGCGTCATACTCCGCTTGGGCAAGCTCGGCCGAATCCAGCCCGAGATCGCTCAAGGCGCTATTCATCGTGTCGCGAATCCCCAAATTCAGAAGCGAGTCCTCGAATAGGCGACCGAGCAAGAATTCCATCGACAGGTAATAAACGCGCCGATGATCCTTTCGATAGTACAGCTGTTGAGTCTTGTTCCAGCGATCGAACAATCGGTCCCGCGTCGCACGCGCGGCCGCCATGAAATAGTCCAATTGCGTCGCGGAGAATTCGTCTTTGCCCTGCGTGTACTCGATGTGATTGGCGACACCGAGCTTCAGACTCTCCCTGTCGAGCGGCAGATCATAGTTGGTCAAGAAATTGGCGGGCCTAACCGACATGCGCGGCCGCGTCGAGGGCGGGCTCAACTTCTCGAGATCGGGGTCGATGTGATGCGGGATTATCGACAATGAAGACGGCACCGGTGGTTGCGAGTCTTTGGCGCGAACGATTGCGGGCGACTTGATGTCAACGGTCGGAGTCGGGTCGAACTCGCGAACTTCGACGACAGCATTCGAAACCTGGGCCGCCTTCTGTACGGGCACACGCGCGGGCATGGGAATTAGCTCGGGCTCGGGCGCTGACGTGCGCGCGGGTTCGAGTGCAGCCGGAGTTGGAACTGCAATCTTGGATGACGCGGGCTCCGACTTGGCAGCAGGCTTGGATGCAGTTGGAGTTGGAACCGCGATCTTCGCTGCTGCGAGTGCTTGCTCGGCGGGCTCTGACTTGGCTGCAGGCTTGGGATCGGTTGTTGTCGGCGTTGCCGCTTTCGGACTTTGGAGACTTTCCACAACGGGAGGGAGAACTACCGGTGTAGGGATTTGTATTGCAATCGGAGCATCGATAACGTCGAGGATCTCCAAGGGCAGAGTGTCCGCTTCCAAGCTAACTGGGGGTGGCGCTGGAGTTTTCTTGGCGGCGCTGCGCTCTCGACTCTTAGCGTTGGGAGAGGACTTTGGAGGAGGGCTCGACGAAGGTTCATTCGACGAAGGGGGTTGCTCCGAGACCTTGGGCTTCGCGGAGCGCTTGGTCTGAGCACCGTGTCCGTCGAGATTCTTGGGGTCCGAAGGCTTTTTTGGCGCCGTCATGCGCGGCATTCTGCAAGAACACTGGGCCCGCGGTAAAGACGTCTGTGTTAGCGTTATGCTGACAGTGCATTGGCCGCCCAACCGGACAGGTCGGGTCGCGCAACGCACCGATGTTCGACGGGTTAAGCGGGCATCGAGGCATGCCTCGATGCCCCCGCGACCCGAAGGGAATCGACGGGCTGGGGCGTCAATTGCAGATCGAAAGACGGAACCTGACGGCTCAACCTGGGTGCAGAAGCGTAACGGGCGATCCGGGCCCTGATTGGCGCAGGGCCCGGCGACAGTCCTCGAGTGTCAAGTGTCGGGGACCGAAGATGGTGCCGTCCACCGCGTCACTATCCATGAGGCTCCACGGCGTATCCACACCGTAGTCATCGGGGTGCCCCGCATAGTCGAGCAGGATATGCCCGAGCTCATGCGCCAGCGCGAATGACCTCCCCGCTTCGCGCAGACCCGCACGATTGAGCAAGATCAGGTTCCCTAGGCTGCCCCCTTCGGACGATACGAAGGATTCGCCGATCCTACCGACCCGAGAAAAAGTGTCAACGATCACGATATCGATTGTAGAGGGATCATGATCGACAATGGCTCGCAGCAGACTGCGCTCCTCTAGGGTGCCCGTCATCGAATCGATATTCGTGAAATGTTCGAGCCCGTCGGAGAGGTCCACTGTACCCACGCAGAGCCCAAGGCTCGCATCCGTATTGAGGCGACGATCCGGCATCGGTCGCAGGCGTGCACGTTCACCGCTCGGGCGTCGAAACGAAACGTCGAATGTCGGGAGCGCCCCCGACATAATCTGTACATTCTTTTCGATATCCGCGCGAAAGCCCAATCGCTCACCCTGCTCCGCTAAATGCAGCGCTACTAGCCGCGGGGATTCGCGTCGGCGCGTTTGAAGAGTTAGTGACCGATCGTCGACAAGCAGGTTAATCTGTCCACCGCTGGCAGGCAGACCAAAATCGCAACCAACGGCAATCAGAAACGGCTCTGGCGGGTCTACAAGCGCAATGTCAAGCGCTGATTCTTCGCCAAAATAGATGCCACATTGACCCCAAAGTTGGCTTGTGACACGAACCTCATGCTGCAAAATGGAAACCGCTTCCGAGTCATCATTGCCCATTGGCGGCGGCCCCCCCGCAATACTTCTGACAATCCGCAAGCGAAGCTTCGCCAAGAAAGGCGCNNCTTTTTGTGCGCCAGCAGCTGCAGACTACCCCCGAGTTCGCCCTCGATACTTCGCGTTCGCAGTCCAGGCGCATTTGCATCCAATGCGTCTGCCGTAACGCGTATGAGCGGCGTCTGTCCGCATGCCGACGCACTTGCGGCTTCACGCGGTATCGGTCGACTCCGGACTGGGACATTGCCGATCTGATCGAGTTTGTCGCCTTTTCTGCGTAAGCTAAGAATGCTCACCGAGGGCGACACCTCAGAGCTCGAGCCGCATAGAATGAATCGCACCGATTGCGCGTCCAAGGCTTCGGTGAGATGCCCCGTCATCGCAGCCAGATCGCCCGGCAACCCGCGACTGATCGACGCGTAACTTCGACCGAAATCCAATATGTTGCCCTGGGCGTCGGCAAGCAGTACCTGAATCGTGGAGCCGTCTGCATGCGCGGAAGGCGCGGGCTGGGACGGCATGGCGTTGAGCGTGCCGCTGAAAACAAAAAAGCAAGCCGCGAACCAACGAAGTTGAGATTTCCCAATTCTCTTCGGGCGGCATGGCTGAAAATTCTTCGACAATGCGAATTCTCTATAGCATCCGAGATAATCGCGTGCAGCCGCGAGGCATGCCTCGCGACTGGCCTGATTCAGTCAATCGTCGTCAATGAATCGACGAGTCTCGACGATTCCTCGGGCAAAATCGTCGGGTCCCGCGGCAAGCGAGGCATGCCTCGCTTGCCTCTTGTCAGTCGAGCCATCCCAATTGCGCGCGGCGATAGACCGGTTCGGATACTAGTTCTTGCGTGCATTGACGTTTTTGAGCGAGGCGCACCATGGCTGAAAAGATCGCATTTTGCAGTTGCCGGCTTCGCGAAAAATCTGGAAGGAGCTCCTCGACGATGGCAGGTCTCGCTTCATACAGGGCTGCTAGCGCTAGCCCGCGCAGCTCCTCGCGTTTCGTGCTCTTGACGAGATCGATGAGACGGCGCTGAATATCTTCGCGGTCCTCGAGCTTTAGCAAATAAGCCGCCGCGCGAATTGCGTTCTCATGCGCCAATAGCGGCGTTCGAGTGAGACTCTCGAGCATTGCACGCGTGGTCGGCGCCTTGGCCTTGGCCATGCGAAATAGAAACGATAAATCTCGCTCCGCGCTCGGACGGTCGCTAAGCCTTGCTACAACTTCCAAAGTGGGCCGCACCGCTGTCGGTGAATTGTCCGACTTTAATGCCCAAGCGACAAGATTCCAGGCGGCCCGCGCACCTCCGGGACCCTTCTGGGCTTGCTCAGTCGCAGCCGAAATGGAAGTTGCATCACCACTTTGATTGGCGAGTTGAGCGAACAATAGCCACCTACCCAGGTGACGCTCGCTGTCGCGCATGACACGAATGCCTTCGGCGGCTCCAACGCACGCCTGTCCCTCCCAGACGAGTGGCAACACAAGGCTCGTGCACATCTCGAGACGGTGGCTTTCTTTGATTCGAAGTGCACTCCCCGCCAGCGCATGGCCCGCCGACTCACCGCGAGCGATGCGAGCGAGCTCACCAGCAAATGCAGTTTGAGGCGACCGCGAGACCGCTAGCTTAGCCAGCGGCTCCTCGGGCCCCGTTGACTTGAAGAGGGCAGCCGCCGCAATCGTTCCGAGACCCGAACCATCCTCGAGGCAGAGGGCCTTATGCAGCAGTGGCCCCACGCGATCATCCCCGCTCGCGATCAGCCCCCGTAAAATGGGTAGGTAAAGAGGACGACTGTGGGCGCCGCGACGGACCAACACATCGAGCGCCGCCAGCAGCGCTTCTCGCAACCGCGCAGAATGGGGTGCCAACAATTGCAACGCCCCGCCCAGCCGCGATTCATTCGCGGGGCGTCGGCGCAGCGAGGAACGGAGCTCTGTCTCCAGCCTATCCCCGAGCTGCGGCCCTAGCAGATCGTCCAAGTCGGCCGAATCGCCCATATGAGCAGCCTTGAAGGATAACACCCTTAGAAGACGCGGAGGCCATTATTCACCTCCTTGCCAGTGGTTCACAGTCACTTTCTAGTTTGACTTCAAGTCAGCAGTGGGCCGAAACTTCGTTTTCAGGTCATCTGGCCTTCCCAGCAAAAGTCTTTCGCCGGACCTGCGTCCGTACTCATTAAAAAAATATTGACCGAATAGTCCTCACCGGTACTACCGTCCAAGCAACTACTAGGAGTCAACACATGCGATACGTGCTTTTCACAACCATCAGCCTCGGATTCTGTACACTGCTACTAGCCTCTGGATGCAAGAAGGATGACGAGACACCCCCGCCGAACACGGGTGCCAACGCGCAGCAGCAGCAGCAGTACGGTCAAACCGGCTATCAGCAGCAGCCGGCAGGTGGTTATCAGCAACAGCAGCAACCCGCTGCCTACCCGCAACAGCAGCAACCCGCTGCCTATCCGCAGCAACAGACCGGCGCTTACCCACAGCAGCAACCCGCCGCAGCTCCTACGGCAGCCGCCGCGAGCCCGGCGCCGAACGCCATTGCAACAGCTTGCCGTTCGGATGCTGATTGCATAGGTGCCAGGTGCAATCTGCAAGCGCAGAAGTGCCAGTTCCCCTGCGGTTCCAACAATGATTGCCAGACGGGTTGGGCGTGCACGCTAGGCGCCTGCACACCGAATCTCAACGCGCAAGCTCACTGAGTCTGACGCGGATTGGTTCCCGGAGCTCGAAGGTTACTTCGAGCTCCGCGAGGCTTTTTGTCTTTCTTGTCTTGACGGCACTTGGCTTCGACTGATCTCGGGATTCCGTTTCAATCCGAAATCTGACGTCTTTCGAGCCGGAAACTGACGTCCCAGCCCGGCGAGTCCCGTCGGGTCGCGAAGGGGTCGAGGCATGCCTCGACCCCTGCTAAATCAGTCGAGCAGAGTCGGGATCGCGTCGAGTTGCGGCTTTAGCGGCAATTGGCTTCGGATCTAGTCGCTGACCGTCCAAGAGAAGCGAACCATCTCCTCGCCGATTTGAACTTCGGGAACTTCGCTTGCGAGTTTGCCGAACGAGACTTTGCCGGGCGCGACCAGGCAATTCTCTTCGATTTGAGAAACGTTGCGTTGGATGATGTCTCTCAGGCGCGAGCCTTCGTTCAGATCGATCGTCAGGATGATTCGGTCGGTGTATTTCGCCAGGTTACTTTTGCGACTCTCCTGAATTCGGCGAATCAATCTTCGTAGCAGGCCGTCGTCGATTAGACTTTCGGTCAGCGTCGTGTGAAGAACCACAACGCCCACTCGACCGGTTTCCGCGGCAAAGCCCTCTTGGGCCTCCACGACTACCTCTACCTCGGACCGCTCCAGTTTTATCGCTTGCCCGTTGACAATGACTTCGCAATAGGCGTCTTGGGCGAGTTGCGCGAACAGCGCGCTTCCGTCGCCCTTTTCGAGCGCCTGCTTCACGCCCTGCACATTTTTTCCCAGTCTTGGACCGAGAGCTCGAAAGTTAGCCTTGATCCGAAAGAGTACCGCACCCTGCTCATGTGCCTGAAACATCAAGCGAACGTTTTTTACATTGAGCTCCTCCTCGATGAGCTCCACATGTACGCGCACGGCATCCAGCAATGTTGAGTCGTTCAATACGATGTCAGCTTGCTCGAGGGGCTGTAGTACCGGCAACTTGTTGGCTGTGCGCACGCTCAGCCCGAGGCTCACGATTTCACGAACGGCTCGCATCTCACGCGCCAACTCCGCGTCGATTAACTCCGTTTTGACCTCGGGGTATCTGACCAAGTGAACACTGGGTTTAGCGTCGGGCAACTGCGCGCTAACGACGAGATTTTGGTAGATCTCCTCGGCGATGAACGGAACGAATGGTGCAATGAGCAGCGCCGTAGTCACTAGGGCCTCGTGCAGCGTACAGTACGCATCGCGCTTGTCCTGCGGCAGCCCCGGCCCCCAAAAGCGTTCCCGACTCCGTCGCACGTACCAATTCGAAAGACCCTCCGCGACGTCGATCAGACGCATTGCTGCGTCGTACGCACTGTATTCGTCCAGTGAGCTTCGCACTTCCTTGACTGCAATCTGAAGTTCGCTGAGCAGCCACCGGTCGAGAAGTGGGCGTTCGTGAACCGGCCTGCCCTGATGCTCGGGGGCTTTGGGATCCCAGCCATCGATATTGGCGTAGATTGTAAAGAACGAATAGACATTGCGGAGCTTTACGATGAAGTCCTTCTGCAACATCCGCACATTCTTGAGGCTGTGGCGGGTGTTGCTCCACGGCGGGCTCGACGCATAGAAAAACCATCGAAATGCGTCCGCTCCGGGCGCCGGCCGCGCTGGATCCTCTAGGACCACGCGCTGTTCGACGGGCAAACGAGGGACCTCGACGGGCATGGTTGAAAGGCCATTCGAAGCCTCCGACACGTTTAGATGACGCCGGTCGGATTCCGAAAGCATCACCACACGGCGCGGCAGATTCTTGGCGCACTTAACCACGAGATCCAGAGCCCGCTCGCTCTGGTCGGCTCGGTACACTCGCAGCGTTACCCCTTCGCTCAGATCCATGCCGTCCAAATCTTCAGGGGCAATTAGAGCCACACCGGTCGGCGCGCTCTGCGGGTTGACGGCGGGCTTTTTGGCGGAAACGTCGATGACGACGCCAAAATCCATTTTGACAGAATCGAGGATAATATCGGGCGGAGTGTAGTTGCCCTTGCTCTTGCTTTCCTTCTTGCCTTCGCGGTCGCAAACATGACCGAGAACGATGCAGGTCTCATAGGGAAGCGGATATTGCCGGATCCTCGTGAGCCCGAGGTCCCTTTGGGTTGCTTCATCGAAGAGCAGCGTGCTTATCATGAGCAGCGAGTAGAACCAACCGCGCGTTTGATCGATGGCTTCGCTAATGAAATTAGCCGGGAACGCCTGATCGAACTTTGCAATCGAGTCTCCCGAATGGGGCAGGCCCCATTGAGCAAACGGCATGCACCCAGCATCGAACCAGCAGTCGATGACCTCCGGGACACGCTGCATTCGCGCGCCGCAGGTGGGGCACGGGAATGTTACCTTGTCGATCCAGGGCTTATGAACCATCAGGTGGTCATTGAGCTCTGGGTCAGAAAGCTTTGCGGCATTCCAAGCCTCGAAGGCCTGGGGATTCAATGCTTCGATCTCGGCAACGCTTGCGGGGGCGTGCTTATGCTCGGGGTCGGCGACGCATACCCAGATATTGAGCGGCGTGCCCCAGTACCGCTCGCGCGATAGGGCCCAATCGACGTTGTTCTGCAAGAAATCGCCAAAGCGACCATTCTTGATATGATCGGGGAACCACCGAACCGTCTGATTGTTTAAGATCGCTTGATCGATGCGCGCCGTAGTTCGTATGTACCAGGCGGGCCTCGCCATTTGAATCAGCGGGTCCTCGTCGGCACGCCAGCAGTAAGGGTAATCGTGCCGATATTGTTCTTGCAGGATTATTTTGCGGTTCTGGGTTAGCTCCTTGACGATGTCGCGGTCGGCGTCCTTGACCCAGCGCCCGGCATACGCCGCACCCATTTCCGGCTTGAACGTGCCGTCCGGGTTTACGGCGCAGAGTAACTCGACGTTGTCAGGCTCGGCATACCTGCGCAGTTGCTTTTGATGCGCTCGATGGTCGTCTTCGCCAAATGCCGGCGCAATGTGAACAATCCCGGTTCCAGTGTCCAGCGTGACGAAATCCTCGGCTATGACTCGCCAACCAAATGGCTCCTCGCCGCCGGCCTTGAGCGCCAGTTGTGTCTGACCCAGTCGGTCGAAATAGAGATTGAACGGGGGCTGATAGCGAAGACCCACTAGGTCCTTGCCTTTGACCGTCTTTACTACGTCAAGTGCGACTCCCAATTTGTGTGAGAGAGCTTCTCGAAGGGGGGCTGCCACGACCAGAGTCTTTGCGTCGAAAGGCAGGAACTGCTCGGTTCGACTTTGACTCTCCTTTGGCTTCGATGCAGCCTTCTTGTCTCCCTGAATTGCGGCACCGATTGTTACGTATTGATAGTCGCAATCAGCGCGTACCGCTGCATACCAATTGGAGGGCAACGTCCAGGGAGTCGTCGTCCACACTACGAGTGCCGTGCTAGGCGAATCCAGCAGCGGGAATGCTACATAGAGACTGGGGTCATCGACGGACTTGTATCCGAGTCCGACCTCGGCGCTCGAGAGAGCAGTTCCGCCTTGAGCCCACCACCAAACGACCTTGTGCCCCTGGTAAAGCAGGCCCTTCTTGTAGAGCTGAGAGAGCGCCCACCATTCACTTTCCACATAACTTCGATGGTAAGTTACGTAGGCTCCGGGCATGTCTACCCAAAAGCCGATACGCTCGGTCAGCCGCTCCCAATCCGACGTGTATCGAAATACGCTCGAGATGCAGCGGGCCACGAAGGGCTCGACTCCATACTCTTCAATGGCCGCTTTGCCGTGGATCCGAAGTTCCTTTTCGACCTCCACTTCAACCGGCAGACCGTGCGTGTCCCAGCCGCCCTTGCGTAACACTCGATAGCCGCACATCGACTTGTACCGCGGAAAAAGGTCTTTCATGACGCGCGTCAAGACGTGACCATTGTGCGGCACGCCGTTGGCCGTGGGGGGCCCTTCGTAAAATACGAAATCGGGTGCGTCTGCCGGAGTCTCCAGAGATTTTTCGAAGATGCTCTTGTCGTGCCAGAGGCGCAATACGTTCGCCTCATAGCGAGGAAAGTCGAGCTCAGTGGGAACGGATTGAAAAACGGACTTTACCGACATGGCAGGGGCCCTGCTATAGCACCGCCCGCGCAGAAACTCACGCCGTTGAGTCACTGTACGTGCTGGTTCTGTCTATTTTCAACGCACGAACAAGAGGCGCAGGATCGGTCGCCAACCAGGCACCAATTACGGCGACACCCGCCGCCCCAGCGGCAATGCAGGACGCCGCGGAATCAGCGCTAAGGCCACCGAGAGCGTAAATGGGCACGCTCGAACCAGCGCACGCGGCTGAAATTGCAGCAGGGCCGAGTGCCGGGGCGCCCTTTCTTGAGGCAAGAATTGGGCTTAGCAAAACGGCGTCAGCACCCTCTGCTTCACAGCGTGCGGGCTCGTGCGAGGCGCGTGTAAGCCAAAATCGGTCTCCCTCGCAGCGTCGCACGTCGCGAGCGCTCACACTGCTTTCCCCGAGATGAAGCGACTGGGCTTCGAGCAACCGAGCTAAGTCGAGGCGATCATTGACGCAGAGCATTTGGTCGCATTCCCGGGTGACATTGGCGAGGCGCCGACCGAATTCGAGTCGCTCCCGAATGTCGAGCTCACGATCGCGCAGCTGGATCATCACGCTTTTCGGCTGACATAGGACACAGAGCGTCCTGGCTCGAATTAACAAGGCATCAAAGGGCAACAGCGTCGTGTCGGTAATTGCGATCAACCGGGGTGCGACCATTGCGTGGGTCAACCTGTAGCCACGTGCCGAGCACGCCACCAAACCCAAAGGTAGCAGGCCAAACCAACCAGCAAAGCACCCAGGGTGTCCGCGACCCAATCATTTACTTCTGCAGTGCGATACGGCAGCAGCGACTGCCAAGCCTCCAGCAGTGCACCGATCACGGAGCTTAGGCCAATTGAAGCAATGATGAGCCTGCCATAACTACTGGCGACGAGTTCAAATCGCAGTGCCCTTAGTACGAGCCACGTAAGCAGTCCGAATGCGGCGAAATGGTTAACCTTGTCTCGCGCGAGTAGGTCCTGCGGAATCGATAGACTCGTGTGAATGCTGCCCAGCCAAAAAATGACGGCCACATAGAGCAGCGCCGGCAGGACGTGCAACTGAAAGCCTCGACTATCCGTGGTGCTACGCGGTCTCACAATTTACTCGATAAGACCAGATACTGGACTTGAAGCACTGGCGTACAATTTGCGAGGCATACGACCCGACAGGAATGCCTTTCTGCCAGCACTAACAGCCTCTTTCATTGCGGCCGCCATGAGCAACGGCTGCTTGGCAAGAGCAATAGCCGTGTTGAGAAGCACGCCGTCGCAACCCAACTCGAGAGCAATGGCAGCGTCGCTAGCCGTGCCAACGCCCGCGTCAACGATGACGGGCACTTTGGCTTGCTCCAAGATAATCTGCAGATTGTAGGGGTTGCGAATGCCAAGCCCTGAGCCAATGGGAGCTGCCAGTGGCATCACTGCCGCACAACCGATTTCCTCAAGCTTAAGGCAAACGATTGGATCATCCATGCAGTACGGAAGGACGGTGAAACCCTCTTTGACCAAGATCTTGGCCGCCTCAAGGGTTTGTTCATTGTCGGGGTACAGCGTCTTCGGATCACCGATGACCTCGAGTTTTACCAGCTCGGCTATGCCAAGCTCGCGAGCTAGGCGCAATGTGCGCACTGCATCGTCAGCGGTAAAGCATCCAGCCGTGTTTGGCAGAACGGTAAATTTTCCGCTCGTTACCAGTTCCATCATCGACCCGGTACCCCTGTCCTTGAGGTCAACTCGGCGTAAAGCTACTGTTACGACTTCGGCACCCGATGCTTCAATGGCCAAGCGAGTTTGCTCGACGCTTGAGTACTTACCGGTCCCCACGAAGAGCCGACTATTGAAGGCATGCTTGCCGATTCGAAGCATATCGTCAGTCATGACAGAATCGAGTTAGCCCTGAAGTGGGTAGATCGCAAGGCCTGCCAAACAAGTTGTTCGCGAAACGCTCGGACGTCCGGAAAGGCTGCTAGTGCAACCGCGCGCAGGGCCGGGCCCCTACACTGTGACAGGACCATTCGACCCCGCTCAAATCCCAATTCGCCGAACGGCTTCGGCCATTGTCACGAACGTATAGTCCGCCTTTCGAAGGACATCAATTGCGGCCGAAAGGGCGCCCGTCTTGCGTGGCAGTGGCAAGCGCAAATCTGGCTGGTGACGCGCCAGAATCTGCAGACCGTCGTCAGCGGCCAAAAAGTCTATTGCGTGCAGCTCGAGGTTGACAAGCCGAGCACCCACCAATGAGCGCGCAAGCACGCGAGCGCCAGCGGGTCCCATCGAGGTAAGGCTGGTTCCAATAAACGGCAAGCGCGCCCAAGGTGTCACTTGAACAGGGACTTCGATGAGGCCGCCTCCTTTTCGAGTATAGGGACGACCCCGCCGGTAAGGAGTCAGCGGAGCCGATAGCACGCTGGGCGAGTCCAAAATTGACAGCGACCGCCGGCCCACGACGCGCTGCCCGAGCAGCACCAAAGCCTTTGCCGCGTAATAAGCAGGACAAGGAAACACCGAAGAGTCGTAAGCAAATCCGGCCTGCTCCACGATATCGAGCAGAGTATCCGTAACCGTGTATCCAGGTGCCCGAAAACCCAAAGGGCGAACGCCAAAGGCCTGCTCGAGGCGCTCCTGGGCGCCAGCTACCTGATTTGTTTGTTCCGGCTCGGAAAGCCGAGTCAAGTCGTATCTGTGGTCCAGAGAATGATTACCGATCTCATGACCCTCTTCAATGGCCGCATTAAGCGAGCGAACGAAATTCAAATCCGAAACATCGCGGCCAATCACGAACCAAGTAAGCGGGATCTGAATCTCACGAGCCCAAGCAATCAACCGCTCAATAGCCAAACCATGAGCAAGCCCAGCCGCCCCCACGTCAGGTGCCGAAAGCCCATGAATGGCGTGATAATGATCAATCCCGTCAACATCCACGGAAACACTACAAAGCTTCAACGACATCCTGGCAAGCAGCCTCTCATCTCCTCATGGACACATTCATCAACAACCCCAGACAAACCATGAACGTCATCACACTCGAACCCCCGTACGAAAACAGCGGCAAGGTAATACCCACGACTGGCAAAATTCCGGAAGCCATCCCGATATTGGCAACGACATGCCAAAAAATAAGCGACCCTACGCCAACCGCCAAAGCCGCGCCAAAGCGATCCTTCGCCTGCGAGGCAATATGAATTGCCCATACACAGAGAAAACAATAGAGCGCAATCAAGAGGGCGCATCCAAATAATCCCCAGTCTTCCGCAAATACGGAAAACGGAAAATCGGAAAATTGATCTGGCAAGAACCCGAATTGATTCTGCGTTCCCTGCATGAACCCACAACCGGTAAGCCCCCCATTACCAATCGCCGTCTTTGATTGAAGGGCGTGCCAACCCGTTCCCGTAATATCGTGCTCGGGATCGAGAAAGCTCGTAATACGGGATTTTTGGTAGTCCTTGAGCAGGTAGCTCCAAGTCAAGGGGACTGCGACAGACGCAAACGCGACAGCGGACAGCAAACTGCGACGACGAATTCTAACCATTGCCAGAATCGTGCCCGCCGTAAACATGTAAACCAGAGCAGTCCCGAGGTCGGGTTGCGCCATCACTAGCGCTACGGGTATTGCCGTAATTCCCAGGGGTACAGTCAGATCTACCCAACGCCGGGGTTCCAAATGCGGGTCATTGTGAAGGTGTTTAGCCAGTACCAGGATAAACACTATCTTCATGAACTCGCTAGGTTGAAAATGAAAGCTACCAACGGGTATCCATCGGACAGAGCCCCGGATGTCGCTTCCAAGCACGAAGACGAGCAAGAGCGAAACTATACCCGCCCCGTAAAAGACGTAAGCAAGACGCTCGTAGTGTCGATAGTCTATGACAGCCGTCAATATCGCCAAAAGCCCACCGACGACTATCCAGTAGACTTGCGAAACATAGATATCGGCAAGGCCCGCCTTCTTACCGGCCTCGACGTAGTAACTAGTAGCACTATACAGGTTGACTAGGCCGAGCGTTGCAATGGCAACGCTGCAAACCAAGAGCGCCATATCGATCTGCGGTCCGCTTCGGAACGAAATGCGACTGGGCGCAACCATTACGGCTCCTTCGCTTCGGAATCATCGTGCGATGGAGGCTTACCCGAATTCTGCTTTTCCTTGAACTTCTGCCATTCCTGAACGACGCGGCTGGCTACGGGTACGGCATTTTTGCCTCCGCCTCCACCGTGTTCGATCATCACGACAATGGCTATTTCGGGTGCGTTAGCTGGGGCATAACCGGCAAACCAGGCATGGTCCCGGTTGAAGTACCAGACGCGGTCGGTATCGACGCCCTTAGGTGTAACGTGGCTCACCTGGGCTGTACCGGTCTTGCCCGCCATGTCAACGCCGGGCAACGACTCCGCATGTGCCGTACCTTCCCGTTCAATCACGACCCCGTGCAGGCCGTCCTTGATCAAATCCAGCTGATGTGAATCCATCGAAATGATCCGGCGCACTCGCGGTGGGAATTCTTGGACAATCGTACCGTCGCTCGTTTCGATGCTCCGAACGACTTGCGGCTGATACAATGTTCCGGCATTCGCCAATGCGGCGTATGCAAGCGCCAATTGGAGCACGGTCACGGTCGTTGCGCCCTGGCCGATCGCTGCCAAAAGCGTGAAGCCTCCGCGGAACGCGCCTTTGTAACGGCGCGTGTACCAACTCCGAGTCGGAATTCGGCCACGGGCCTCGGGGTTGGTACCAATGCCTGTCTTGACGCCAAATCCAAAGGACATTCCCATCTTGGCAAGGGTGTCGAGTTGCATGTTTTCATGGGCGCCAATTGAATAAAAGTAGCTATTGCAAGAACGCACGATGGCGCTGTGCAAGTTGACCTTCCCATGCGAACCGGTGCAGCGAAAGAATCGCTTGCCGTATTCGAAGCCGCCATGACAATCAACTTGCGTTGACGGGTCGATGATGCCTTGCTCGAGAGCGGCCAGGGCCGTGAACGGCTTGAATGTCGACCCCGGTGGGTATGCTGCGGATATCGTCTTATCCAGCATCGGCTTGAGTGGATCGGCATAATAACGGCGGAACGCATCGCGTGCCGCATCGAGACCGGCCCCGCCCGAAGTGGAATTCGGATCGAAGCTGGGTTTGGACATGGCCGCCAATATGCGACCCGTCCGGACGTCCACGACCACGACGGCACCCGCCAGTTGTCCGTGCATGGCCCGTTCAATGGCCTGCTCCATTTCGACGTCAACGGTAAGTGAAATATCGCGACCCGGAACTGGACTTACGCGTCGGGGTTCGTCCAGGTATTTGGCTTCGAGCTCTTCACGATCATTCATGTGGCGCATGGCGCGCAAGACCTTGCGCCAACCGCGCCTGCCGCGAAGATACGACTCCCAACGCCGCTCGATGCCAACCGCTCCAATTCGGTCACCCGCGCGGTAACCCCGGGACTCTAGGTCGGACAAATCGGCAGAGTCAACCTCACGCATGTACCCAATCAAGTGAGCCCCCAGCTCGCCGAAAGGAAAATAGCGAACCGGAACGGAAACCACGTCCACCCCGGGAAGTTCCGAGTCGTGCGTCTCGAGAGTGGCGACCACGTCGCGATCGACATTGACCGCAAGCAACATTTGCTGGTCCTTACGACGTTCGTCGCGCCCGAGTTCGACGATTCGTGCACGCAATCGGTTGGCCTCGAGCGCATCGAGGCCCATCAATTGAACTACCCTGGGCCAAGTTTGCTCGAGGTTGAGTTCTTTGGGCACGACGTACACGTTGTAAGAGGGTCGACTTGCAGCCAATACCTTGCCTTGCGAGTCGCGAATCACACCTCGGCGCGTGGCCAATTTGATTTCGCGCACGATGTTCTTGCGTGCCTGAGCCTGGTGAATATCGCGTTGAAATACCTGCAAAATGAAGAGACGTCCGAACAGAACGAGAAACACCCCCATGACGAACAACACCATCCACCGGTACCGACGTCGGAACTCTCCGACGTCGGAGCGCTGCATGATGATGCTCATCTTCCCGCTCCCTCGGTGTTAGTCCCCGCTGGCACACTTGCCTGGTGAAGCTTGAGCGCCAGCTGCAGCACAAACGGCGAGATGAGTGCCGTGGAGGCGGCGTGGGCCAGTACGGACCTGGAAATCTCTAGCGGGCGCCGAGTATCACTACCAAAGACTGCTAATAGAATCAGGACCATGGCCGCTTCGACAACCGTAAACACGAAGCCGAGCGACACCCGCGCCAACCAAGTTTGAGTAGTCAATCGCACACCGGTGATGCGCGCCATCCACCAAATTGCCACATAGATAAACGTAAACAGGCCAATCGGAGCGCCCGCGACATGATCGAGCAGGTAACCGAGGAAAAACGTCAGGAGAGCCCCGCGCGCCATCGAGTGCTCATGGACCCCCAGGAACAAAACGAGGGGCAGAACCAGGCTGGGTGTGATGCCATTGATGTGCGTGTACTGAAGCACTCGGTACAGATTGGACTGCAGCAATACGAGAAATACGCCAAGCGATAGGAAGAGTGCGTTTCGCATGATGCTCTCATCCGCCTACGCGAGAACGCCGCTTTGTAGCTGGAGCGCAGTCCTTTGGATCGGCCATTACGATGAGCACGTCCTCCAGCCGAGAGAAGTCAACGGTGGGTTCGGCGTCGACTTCCTGGTAAATTCCGAAATCACGCTTGGTGACCCTGACTACACGCGCTACCGCAATGCCCTTGGGAAATCTACAACCGACGCCGCTCGTCACGAGCAAGTCGCCCACGTCCACTTGATCGGCACGCTGGACGTATTCGACACGCACCGCATAACGCGTCGGATCTCCGACACCTCGCACGAATCCGCGTGCGCCGGTGCGTTCGACCACGACATCGACGCCAAATCCGCTGTCCACCGTCAATTGGACGTCGATGCGATCACCGGCAACCCGCATTACGGTTCCGACGGCTCCCTCGAGTGACACGACTGGCATATTCGATCGCACAGCGACGCCGGATGTGTCTAGTGTCAGTTCGGCGACTCGAAAGTATTCCGTAGTATTTTTGCCAATTACGGCGGCACTTGCAACTTCGTCCGGGATGGTTTCCCGGAGACCGAGCAGCCGCAGCAGACGCCGATTTTCAACTTGGACTGCGGTAATTTCCCTGACCTTGGTGCGCAGGCGCGCATTTTCGTAGGCGAGCTTGTTGTTGTCGGCTTTGACGTCGACGAGATAGACATAGTCGCCAATGATTCCGGAGATTCCGCGCGCGGTTGCGGCAGCAAAATACTGAAGTGGCGCCGCCACGCGCATGACCGTTCGATCGACGGCGTTCATCTCTTCGGGTCGGCGAATGCTGGCACGCAGAAAGAAGAAGGGCACTGCGAGCAGCAGCACCACTAATACTATATCGCGATACCGCCGTAGCGGGGTCATAAGGGCCGCAATCCTTGCACACCCTTAGCCGATGGTGACTTCCTTAAGCAATTCAATGTGGTCCAGCGCTTTTCCACTACCGAGAACGACGGCGCTGATCGGGTCATCGGCCACCATAACCGGAAGGCCCGTTTCTTCGCGCAGCAGAACATCGAGGTTTTTGAGGAGAGCGCCGCCTCCCGTCAAAACCACGCCCTTATCGACGATATCTGCGGCAAGTTCTGGGGGTGTCCGCTCGAGAGCAACCAATACTGCATCGACGATTGCGTTGGTGGGCTCCGCAAGGGCTTCCCTTAGCTCGTCCGAGTTGACTACAACCGTCTTCGGAATGCCCGCAACCATATCGCGGCCTTTGACTTCCATCGTCAGCTGCTGTTCGAGCGGGTATGCATTACCGATACTGATCTTGATTCTCTCGGCAGTCTGTTCGCCAATCGCGAGATTGTACTTGCGTTTCATGTAGGCAACGATGGCCTCGTCCATCTTGTCGCCTCCAACGCGAACGCTTTGCGAATAAACGATGCCAGCGAGCGAGATAACTGCGACCTCAGTCGTTCCGCCGCCAATATCCACGACCATGTTGCCGCTAGGCTCGGTGATTGGAAGCCCCGCACCAATGGCCGCTGCCATGGGTTCCTCGATCAAATACACTTCGCGCGCGCCCGCGCTTTCCGCGCTTTCCTTTACTGCACGCTTCTCGACCTCCGTGATGCCAAACGGTACGCAAATGATGATGCGCGGTTTGACCAATGTTCGACGGTTGTGCGCGCGCGCAATGAAATATCGGAGCATGGCCTCCGTGATTTCGAAGTCGGCATTGACGCCATCACGAAGGGGTCGAATCGCTTGAATATTTCCGGGCGTACGACCGAGCATTTCCTTGGCCTCGCGTCCTACTGCCAAGACCCGCTTGTCGCCCCGCGCGTCCCGTTGAACAGCAACGACCGAAGGCTCACAGCTGACTATGCCCTTACCCTTTACGTAAATAAGTGTCGTCGCCGTGCCGAGGTCGATGGCAAGGTCGCTCGAGAATAAACCGTATAGCCAGTCGAAAATCATTGATTCTCTGACACTTCGTTCCGAGTTCGCGGAGCGGGCTTCCCCGACTTGGACAGAGTGTCCCGCAGGGTTTCCAGCCGGCTAAGCGAGAGCTTCCTAGCATGCACTTATGCGACGGCGCAATCGGCGGCATGACGCGCGGCGAAAGACCGGCCAGTAGACCCTGTGTCTATTAGGTAACGGTTCAGCAAATTCTGACTGGTTTAGTCCTCGTCCCAGTCTTCCCATCGCTGCCAAGAAGAGGCGCCACCACGACGGCGTTCTTCATCCGTTGCACCACCCTTGCGCTTCGTGGCAGCCGCTGCGCCTTTGCGTTTCTTGTCCACTTTCTTGCCGGCCGCGCGTGCTCCCTCTTCGTCTTCTTCGAATTCGCCGGATGGCTCGGGCGGCCTGTATGCGGGATCACCGCTCGGCTCGCTGCGAGGAGCTTCAAACCGATTGCTCGAGGGTTCGCTCGGCATCATCGGGCGATTGGGCGGGCGAGGTGCCCCGCCAGCACGCGATGTTGCTAGTTGAGCGGAGCCACGAGGATGCGCAACCTTGACCATGACGCGGCGACCACGAACGTCTGCGTTAGCCAGAGCACCAAGGG
This sequence comes from Myxococcales bacterium, assembly GCA_003154095.1. GTDB lineage: Bacteria > Myxococcota_A > Polyangia > Polyangiales > Polyangiaceae > FEN-1139. Next base: position 21,451 of record PMCK01000272.1, read on the forward strand.
ATTGCTGCACGGCTTCGGGACTCGAAAGAGTGACGAATCCAAACCCGCGAGGACGACCATCAGGTCCAACGGGTAGGTGGACACGGAGAACTGGAGTCACTCCGCACTTCGTCAGTATCTGCTCAACTTCGTCAGCAGTTGCGTCGTAAGGCAAGTTGCCCACGTACAGAGTGCGGTCTTCGGCTGGGCTAGAAAAACTAGTACTTGCAGCGGGAGCTTCAGGAGTTCGCGCGTCTCTTCGGCCGCTGCCACCTTGAAATTGCCGAACCGAGATGGGCCTACCCGCCTGGAACGACCCATCGAGCGCCGCCCGCGCTCGCTCGGCTTGCTCGGCCGTCTCCAGTGTGACGAACCCGAACCCCCTTGCACGACCCGAGGTGCGGTCTTTGGGTAGACTTACTTCTTGTACAGTGCCACCTGTCGCTTCAAAAAGCTGCCGCAGAACTTCCTCATTTATGGAGTCTGGTAGGCCCGCAACAAATAACTTGCGTGCGTCCTCTGTTGTCATGCGCGATTCCCGAGCAACCACCCGAATGGCATCCCCACCCCATGATTGGCTGGGAGCATCTTCCCTTCAAACGATATCTATAGTGTCTGTTCCGTCAAGTCGTGGCGCGAACAATTCCCCGAATGGCCTTCCTGGTGACGCCCACGCCGGCCCGAGTATTGGCTTACGAACCGGGGTTTTGGACTAACCACATGCTGCTCGCGCCGCTCGGGCGCGCGCCCCCGCCAGCGAGACAATCCCAACGCACAATAGGCCCAGACAGCCCCATTGTGCCGGTGTAAGCAGCAAGTATCGCAAATCTGCCGCTGCGACGTCGCGAGCACGAGCAAAATCCAGCGCAAACCGCAGCGGCGCGTAATATAGACACATCACCCCAAGGAAGAACCCGGGTGCTCGAGGCTTGCGCCGCAACCACAGAAAGCCGACGGCCAGGGGCACNNGTAGACAACCGGCCCGGATGGTCGTGGACGATGGCGCAGCCGGTGCGACCAAAGAACCAAGCCGCCGGAAATGAACTCGAAATGGCCTCGGCGAACGGCGCGACCGACGTCCTGTAACGCCACCGCCAGGCCCAGCTTCCAAGGCCAGCCCCGATGAAACCGCCGATACTCGACTGACCATCCCATATTCGAATCAACGAGCCAGGATCGCGCTGCAAGCACTTCGGACAATAAAAGAGCAAGTCGAGTACATGCCCACCCACGAATCCAAACACAAGTAGCCAGATCAGGTAAGATTGAATCGCCCCCAGCGGGACACGTCTTCTTCGACACTGCTGAACCGTCAACCCAATACCTACCCAGACGCCAATTGCCACTAACAGTCCGAAGGGGTGAATAGCGATGCTGTCGGTGGGCCACTTCCCGCCGAGCAAGCGCGCCGGTACCAATGTAATGTCCGGCACGCGCGCATACGGCAGCATCAAGTCAGTCTTCCCTGGCTCTGAGACATAATCGATTCGATTTCATCCGGATACTTCGGAATGTCTTTACTTAGATTGGCAAATCCCGTCGGCGTCACGAGAATATCATCCTCAATCCGGATACCCGTGCCTCGAAGCTCTTCGGGTACCGCCTCGTCCGACATTGGGAAATATAGGCCGGGTTCGACGGTCAACACCATATTGGGGACTAACGCACGGGGCTTGCCGGAGACGTGATAGGCCCCGACATCGTGAACATCCATTCCTAGCCAGTGACTGGTACGGTGCATATAATATTTTTTGTAACTTCCGTTGGAAAGGGATGCTTCGAGATCATCTTTGACTATTCCCAACGTTATTAGCCCTGCAACGAGCTCACGCACCGCTATATCGTGAACTTCGTCCATCGTGGCATTGGGTTTGACTGCTAAAATGGCACGCTCCTGCGCCCTAAGGACTATCTCGTAAGCCGCTCGCTGCAGGGGCGTATATTTGCCGTTAGCCGGAAACGTCCTGGTAATGTCAGCCGATT
>PMCK01000604.1 GCA_003154095.1 Myxococcales bacterium
GCAATTCCCGTTCGAGCATTGGGGTTCGATGGTGCAGGTCGGTGAGCAACCATCGTACGGAATGAGATTTCCGTCGTCACATTCCTCGGAGCCTTCAATCACACCGTTGCCGCATACGGTCTTGCTACACGCTTGGCCGGCCGTGGAGCAAACCCAGCCTATCTCCACCTGGCAAGTGCTCGAGCAGCCGTCGCCACTCACTGCATTGCCGTCGTCACAGATCTCGGTACCCGCAATGATCCCATCGCTACATTTGGCGGCACGGCACGCAGCCCCCAAGATCGGACAGACCCAACCGGGCTCAACCTGGCAGCTGTCCGAGCAACCATCGCCTGGCCTGCTGTTGCCGTCATCGCACGTTTCACTACCCGTGATCTTCTTATCCCCGCATACCATCACCAAGACACAGAGGCTGCCCGCCACGGGGCACGTGTAGTTCGGCTCGATCGTGCTGCAGTCCGCCGAACAGCCATCACCCGAAACGATGTTGTGGTCATCGCAGATTTCGCTGGGGCGTTCGAGTATGCCGTTGCCACATTGGGGTGGCTGCGTTGACGAGGCTTGTTGTGTGTCCCCACCCGTCCCCTGTCCGCCACCACCATTATTTGGGACGAAGCCGGGCTTGCCCCCGGTGCCCGTACCGACGGGCGGATGCCCCCCGGCACCCCCGTTTCCTAGCCCGCCGACNNGAGACGCGAGAACTCGAGCTAAACCGCAAGCGCTTTGACGGCATAAGAAAATTCCTTCGTTTGTAGCCACCGAACGAACTGCCTCGCATATTTACGACGATCGCAATGGGAGCGCCAGGGAGATTCCCCACTTCTCGGGTTGGTTGTGCCGGTAAGGGAAAGACACCTCAGTGATGGAGCCTGGCCACAGCAGCGAGAGTCCTCGACGTTCCACCCGACACTCGGTGTCACCAGACGCTCAAATCAGCGGAAATATTGAAGTGCCAGCCACCCAGGTGTTCGATCTGGCTCGGTACGAGCCGGTATCCGGCACGCGCGTTAACGAAGACATTTGGACTCGAGTACGCGTGTAGGCCCAAATGGGATCGGGATTGAAAATGGGCACCCAACGAGTCGTGGATCATTCCGCCCACGCCGAGCCCCTAGTTCGGCAATAGCCATTTGCGGCGCGGATTGCGCCCGAGCGACAGCGAAAAACCCAATGCATGTCCAAACAACAGTGGCACTTGCGAATGAGTCGAGATCAGCAGCTTCGGGAGCCCCTCCGGATCGCATGCGCTGGGGCTATTTTACAGTAATCATTCACGGCAACATCAGAAATTCGAGAACTTCATTGTCGCTCATCGCAGGACGCTGCAGTTCGCGTACGGCGAAATGTCGTAATGCCCTGCGGTCCGCGCAACTAAGCCGCCCCTCGAGTCGCTTGCCCAGATCGGCGCGATACCCGGCGCATTTCCCTACGCTGGATTTGAGTTCGTGAGCGCGCCGGGCCCGCAGCAGCGCCTGCAGGTCGAGGGATGCGGGCCCATAGACTCGGATTTGCTCGAGCAGGAACCTTGCCGTATCGGAGGGAATAGGAGAACTATCGCGAATGTCCCAACGCGGGTAGGGCTCAATTGAAGTCATTTGCGTTTTGAACGCAGTCGTGTCGAAAGTGTCGCTGCAACCCAAGAATATCTGCGTCGTTGGAACGAGTACGAGTCGCTGCTTTCCGGGCAGCTCGACCGGAACCCAAGCCGCAATCGTATGGTTCCAGGTTGGGTAGAACAGCCCCACGCTCTTGATTCCGATTCTGCGCGCGAGAAGTGCGTAAAGTGCGCTCAGTTCGTCGCACTCAGCCGTGGCCAGCGCGTGGCCGAAGGTCTCGACCAGCGGCTGAATCTGCCAGGCGCGCCAAATCTTGGCGGCGGATGGTTCCTGATTCGTGATGTCCCAGCGCAAACGCCAATAGCCACCGTCGCGCGTGGCCTCGAACAATATTCGCAGGCGTGCGTATTCTGTAAATAGCCCCGGAGTTTCTGGATCGAGGCCCCGCTGCCGAGTGAACGTTTGATATGCGGCGCGAACCGCGCCCAAGTCCAGTTGGTCCAATTGTGCCGCAAGCGCGCGAGTGAATCCCAGAAAAGTTGTGGGCTCGTCAACGGCGACTACATTGGCTTCACGGTAGTTCGAGCAGGGGTCAGGTTCAATACCGGAGTCAACACCCTTGGCTATTACTTGACGGGATGGCTCGGAAGTTGACGCGGCTGGCACAGGTAAGGCAGATGGTCTGCCTGAAAATTCGAAATGCGGGGGCAACGGCTCTGGCCCGGCGCAGCGGATGCCAAAAAGCAGCGAAAGAATTATTGTGAGTAGCCATTGCGGGAAATGAGGCCGTGTCAAGTGTTGCCCATAATTGTAGCATACCGGCATCACTGGCCCTAGGCGGCTCGTCTCCCTTCAGGCTCGAAGTTGGTCAAGACCCTTCGGCGGCCTTTCCGTCACGGTGAGTGAGGAGGATTTGCGGCAAAAACGGCACGAGGACGAACGCGATGAGCGACGTGCCGGTGTTCAGCCAAATAAGCCGGGTCAGGTTGTGGTGCCACACGGGGCTCGGGAGTTCGTAGAGCCATGACCCTATCGGGTTGGAGATCGCGAAAACCGCGATATTGTACACACTCATTAACAATGCATAACCGAAGCTCTCGCTGCCTCGAGGGGTGGCGCGCGCGGCGAGATCGAAGAGCGGCAGTATCCCGAGCACAGCAAGAAATCCATTGGACGTATCGATCACCATGGCGCTCATGGCCGACTGATACCAAAGATAAAGTACGCTACTGATCGCATTCAGTAAGATCCCGCCCAATAGAAGTGGCTTGAGCGAGAGTCTCCTGCAAAGCACCGCATATAATATCGTCGCCAGAATGCCACCGACGCCGGACAACGCTTGCAGGCGCCCAATGAACTGCGTACTGAATTTCAGCACATCCTGCTGATAATACCTTAAGGCGATCCCAAAGCCCGGCGCCATGAAAACGAATAGCAATAGGGCCGCCGCCGCCCACATCGTTTTCGAACGCATGATGAGTCGAAATTGAACCGCCGCCGCCGACCACACTTGCAGGTTGCGACGTGCGCCGCGCTCTTCTTTGACAAGACCGAGCGTCAACGGCACGAGTGAAAACATCAGCAACGCGCCAATGCCAGCAGTATAGCCAAAGGCCTTTGCCGCCAGCCACCCGCCAACGGGCCCCGCGATGATATTGATTACGCCGTCAATTCCGTAACGCACCGACGCCAGCCGACCCGTTGCGCTGCCTTCCTGTCCAGCCTCGACTAGAACGCCGCCAATCGTCGTGCTGGCGATCACCATGGCGGCGTTGAGTACAACCATGAGCCAGAAGAACGATGCGTAGGTGCGCGGCGCGATCGCGAAGAGTGACCAGGCAACGGCTGCGACGGCGGCCGACAGTATCAAGTAACTGCGCCGCCGCGTGCCGAAGAGCGGAAAACTGTCGCAGAGCAGGCCGCTCAGGGGTTTTAGGTACCAGGCAAACGTAGCAATCGCGAAGAAATTTGCCTGCTGGGCTGCGTTGAAGTGAAACTCATTCTTGAACAGAAACAAGAACGGCAACTGCCCGATAACACCGGGTTGCCCCATTGACGTAATGAAGAGCCCGGCGGATACGAGAAAGAACATGCGCCGCAGATCCCCAGGCGAACGCACGAGGGGCACCGGGTTCGAGGCCGCGTCGATCACGGCTTCATTGCTGTCACCAGGACTTTCATTCATGGATGGGCAGCGGTCGCGTAACATCATAGCCGATGACTCGCAAGGGGCTCGCACGGGGCCATGTTGCCACAATCGGCTTTAAAGCGTGCATTGGCCATCGCTGGTCGAAGTCGCCCTTCGGGTGTATCGTAACGGCCGTTGACCAGGGTCAAAGGGGCCGCATTGCGTTTCGAAGGCCGCGCCAGGCGAATCGGGGGCAGTTTGCTCGTCGCAGGGTTGTTGCTGCAGGCCCCTGCCTGGTGCTTCCCGGGTGTGATTGTGGGCAAAGACGACTCGCCACGCAAAGTGCATACAACGCACGAAGTCATGATGCTCAAGGACGATGTCTCTGTGATCACGGTCATGGTCGACTACGACGGGCCCATTAATTCGTTTGCAGTGCTCATGCCTGTACCCGCAGATGTCACACTTGAACGAGTACAAGCCGTCAAACGTGAGTTTCTCTCGCGCCTCGAGCAGCTGTCCGCACCGCGCTATCATGCATTTTACGAGAAGGATCCGTGCGAGCCAGGTCAAGTAGAGCAGGATTGGGACGTGAGGTACGAGGCCAATGAACCCGGTTTTCTGGCCCCGTCATTTATGCCCCCGCCAGAGCGCAATTGGACCGTTTCCAACGAAATTGGCATTGCAACGAAGCCTGTCTTCAAACGCAATGAAAGCGAATTCCATTTCCAATTGTTGCAGTACCAGGAACCGGTCGCCCTGGAGGCTTGGTTATTGGCAAGAGGGTACCGCGCGTCGCCCGAGGCGCTCAGTACCTTGGCACGCGGGCTTGAAGCACGAAAGAAGTTGCTCGTAGCCGAAGTGAACACAGAGCGCGCCGAACTACTCGGCAATGGTGGCCTTCAGCTGGGGGGTATTCGCTATTTTACGCGGGAATCCGCTAGCAAAATTGACACGACGCTAGGCCTCTTGAACTCCGCTGGCGTGCAAGATCTCTTCCTTTACGTCTTGCATCCCAGTCAACGTTATCAGGCAAGAAACTATCAGAACGTGTTTTTGCCATCCAACGTTGGAGTCGAGTCGAGTGCCGAGGAGCGAGTGGCACCTCTGTATAACGCGCTATTCGACGCAAAACTTGCAAAGGTGCCTGAGGGGTTCGTCACCGAATTTGTCTGGCCCACCTATGGCTGCGGCGAGCCCTGCCCCAACGCGCCGCTCACACTATATGAGTTAATGTCACTCGGCGGTGACGTGATGGAGGCGCAGTTCGTGCCCAAAGGGGCACGCTTCCCAGATCCTGGCCCAGAGTCGAATGAAGAAAAGCAAGAATTCGAGTTGCACCTGCTGGACAAGTCGCCAATCGAACGTGCCAAGGCGCGAATCGAGCACCAGCAAGACCGCAAGGAGCTCGCGAGGCGTCGCGCCCTGATAGCGAGACAGCGGTACGTGATGACTCGACTGCACTATCGGTACGATCGCAACACGCTGCCCAGAGACATCGAACTCGCAGCAACCGACCCCATTCAAGGAGGTATTGGCATACCCCAAGGTTCGCAGGGATCACTCTTCACGGGCACCCAGCCTGCAAGAGAGAATCGCTTTCAGATGCGATTTGTCAGCGTATTTGCGTGGACCAAGGGCTTTCAATGCTCAGCACCTGCCCGATGGCGCTGGGGCAGGCGTTGGAAGTCCCTGGACGCGGTTCGGCGCAAGGTATGGTTGGCTGAGGATCTGCCTCGCAATGGACGCGACAAGAGCATCCTCGCCCAGCTCATTCGCACGCCGCTCGCTGAACTCGGTCTGGCGCCGGCACCAACACCGCCGCACACGATTACTGCGGCTCAGGCAAGCTCGACCAAGCACTCCGGCTGCGCCCTAGCTGGGTCCGGGAACACTTCGAAGACGACAACCTTCTCCGCGCTGCTCATCGCACTTAGTGCAATGAGGCGCAGACGGCGTCCGACGGCATCGACCTGATGGGGACTTAGCTTCGCTCAGGACATAACATTCCACCCCGAACAAGTGGTCTTTCTTCCGACGCCAATTTCCGACACTTATGTGGCAAGATACTCGAATGACGAGAGGCACCGCAATGCGCGTTGGAATTCTGCTCGTCGTCGCCTGCAATCGCGGCCCCTCACGAGCAGTGGGCGATCAACCGCCTTTGCACACACCGCCAGCGCGCAGCCCCGCATCAGGGGATGCGAGGACGGTGCCTACCCCACCTAGCTCACAGGCGTACGCCTTGAGCGTTGTCGAGCCTGCAGCGCTCTATGCGGGGCTATTCGAGCAGGGCAAGCGTTGGTCGTTCTCGGCTGAGGTCAAACGCCAATCGCCTAACACTGATGGCGCGCGCCCGAGCCGTGAGACTCAGCACGGCACGCTCGTGTGCGAAGTGAAGCATGTTGAACGGTTGGTCCAGGCCCTTGTGGCACAGGTGGAATGCGACGGGCCATCAATTCCGATGCATCCTGACAACCCCGCCGGAACTTACGTTGCAACGGCTGACGGATTGTGGCGCGTCGAGAGCGTGCCCCGTGCACCCGAAGATCTGTCAAAGCTTTCGCCGAGCGACCGATTGCTTGCGCGTTCGCCACGCGCAGGTGAACGCCATTCACCCACAGATTCATCGGGCTGCGAGCAATGGCAGAAGACCCGTGTGTTTCAGGATGGCTTTTGCGTCACCGAGGGCACGGCCTGCGGTGACGACGGAGGCTTCACGCTTTGCTTTTCGCAATCACGAGGTCTCATCGGTGGAAGCGCGTATTTCGGTGGCGGTTCGGTGTACGACCTTTGGTACGGTAATGTCCCCCGCGATCCGTGAGGTCATTGGGCGACAGAACGTCATTGTAGACGAAAGATGATTCCGGCCCACCCAATCCTCCGATCGCTGCTCGCGGGCGTCGTATTTGCTCTTGGCGGCGCATTTTGCGCACTCGTCTTCTTTCGAGCCTGGACATCGATGGTGCTGGCCGCGGCGGCAGCTGCGTTCATGACCGGAGTTCTGCTGTGGCGAATACTGCTGTGGCGTCGAGCCAATGGTCGTCGAGCGCGGGGCTGGGTGACAGGGATGTGGGTCGGCATTCTGTCGCACCCCGTCGCGTTGTTCTTGACTCTGGCCTTTTTCGATATCGGTGACCAATTTCAAATGCCAAATCACGGGCAAGTGCTCTCAGCGTTCTTTGGCGGTGCTGTTTACTCCTACGGCAGTCTACTCGCACTTGGCTGGCTCACGGTGCCGGTGGGCATCTGTCTCGGCGCTGTGATGGCGCCGCTGGACAATGAGTAGTGCATCGTTCGTGGCATTGATGACGCAGGCGCGTCCAAGCTGTGACGGCGATCATGAAGGGGTAACTTGATGGAGTCTGGCGTTGGTCAGGGACCAATGCGATTGAATGATTCTCCAACCGGCAACGTCGCGCCGGTAGACTTCGGTGCAATTCCAGCGTTGCTCGGTGCCGTTCGTGCCGACGCTCCTGAAATTGTACGTAAGGATGGCCGCCGCATCAATCAATTGCACGAGAGGATTGATAAGCTCGAAGGTGTCAGTTTGAATCTTGCCGCGAAGCGGTTCGTAGTACTTGCCGAGGTCGTTGCGACAATTGATGCGGCGTTCGACGAACGGGTCGAAGTACACGATGTCTGGTGCAGAGATTTCGATGAAGCCGGAGGGGTCACCGTGGCACCAACGCTCCAGGGCTTGCCTTTCGAGATCGATAATGGTTTGGATCGAGTTCAAACTATCGGTCATTGTGCAGAACCCCCATCAGCTAAGGTTGAGTACCGTTCTTAGCTCGCGGCTATCGAGCAATGTAGCCAGGCGCTGCGCGACGTCTGGCGCCTCGAAAAGCGGGTAGAGTTCCCGCATTTGCTGCCGGGTTTGCCCAAGTAGCCGCTCAAGCGACTGCTGTCGCTCTATCGCATCGAGGCTGGCAATATCCAGATGAGGCCCGCCAAATCGCAGGCATTTAGCATCGACGATTGCATCGCGAACGAACGCGCTCGTTTTTTTGGCACAGCGGCACGGATTAGCCTTGTTCACCAAACCGCAGCGCCCTGACATGAAGTTTCCGAGTTGTTCCCTGGCGCGGCAGAGCCGCTGACGGTAGTTGTCCTTGGATAGCTCGAGAAGTTCGGCGCCGAGCGTGTCGCTGGTTTCGAGGATTTCACCCAGCAGAAACACGATCCGTTGTTGTCTATCGAGACAGAGCAGCATTCCCATGGTGCACGAGATACGCGCTTCTTCGACCAACAGGGCGGTCTCCGGAGTGTTGCCTCGCTCGGCGTACACGTCCGCGTCAGGGGCTTTGTCGAGGTAGTCCGAGTAACAGTCAAAACCAGTGACGACGTTCTCCGGCCGGCTGCGGCGCATGTCGAGCACATGGCGGACGGCGATCTTCCGTACCCAAGTTCGAAATGAACTCTCGCGTCGAAACGAGCCCAGGTTGGTTGCCACCTTTACAAGGATTTCCTGGGTTGCATCCTCGGCATCCTCGCGCAAATGGAGCATGTAGAAGGCCAGATTGAAGATCCAGTCCTGGTGGCAGCCGAGCAAGCGCTGCAGGGCTAGCGAGTCGCCGTTGGTCGCCAAGTCGATTAATTGTTCGTCCATCGATTGCTGATTTGCGGCGACTTGCTCCGAAGCAACTTTCATGATTTCTTGTCCTTGTTACGTTAGACGCCACCGCGTGGCGACTGTGACAACCCCTTTTTACGAAAGTGCTATGTCTCAGCCTAGGCCCCGGCCATGCCCGGTGGCCCAAGGGCAGGTCTTAGATATGCGGCCTCCACACCAGGTGCCAAGCCGAATCCAAAACGCGTCCACGACTTCAATCGGGTCTCTTCTACGAACTGCACGCAGCGAACTGGGTGCATGGGCCATGCAACCACTAACCGGCTAGGGGTGCGGTTCTGGCGCTGCGGCACGGAAACGCTCTGCTAGTCGCTATCGAGTCACATCCGGCGAGAACCCGCTCAGTCTGCTAGGCTTCGGCACTCATGAGGTTGGCTCGGTCATGGTGACCAACAACCCTCGTACTTCAGCCCATATACAAACCGACCCGCATTGGGGAAGATCTTCGTCAACAACGGCTTTTGGGACACGTATCGTGCCGTGTGGCCACTTCTCAGCTTGCTCGTGCCCAAGCAGGCCGGAGTGATGCTCGATGGTTTCGTAACGGCATACAGAGATGGCGGCTGGGTGCCGCGTTGGTCTGGCCCGGGGTATGTCGATAGCATGGTCGGCACTCATTCCGACATCGTGTTCGCCGATGCCTATCTGCGCGGCGTCCTAGATTTCGACATTCATGGCGCATACGAATCGATGTTGAAAAATGCACTCGTCTATTCCGACGACGGTGCACGCGGGCGCAAAGGCAACCAGCGCTCAATCTTCGCCGGCTACGTTGCCGCCGATCTTCTCACGGAATCGGCATCGTGGACGATGGAGGATGCCATCAATGATTTTGGCATCGCGCAAATGGCAAATGTGCTCGACGATAAGACGCACGCCGAATACTTCCTGAATCGATCCCGACGTTTCTCGAACCTGTTTTCTCCCTCGGTGGGCTTCTTTCGAGGCCGAAATGCGAACGGAACCTGGCGCACCTCGGATGCTGACTTCAATGCTGCGCAGTGGGGTTACGAATTTGCCGAGGGCGACCCGTGGCAGTATAGCGCGGCCGCGACTACTGATCCTCGGGGAATGATCAATCTTTACGGTGGCAAGTCGGCGTTCGTGAACAGACTCGATTCGGTATTCAGTGCCTCGACCGACTTCGACCCTGGCAGTTATGGCGTCGTGCCCCACGAAATGGTCGNNGCGTACGATTCCGGAATCGGCACTGGCCGCGGGTACATTGGCGATGAAGATACCGGACAAATGTCGGCATGGTACGTATTTGGCGCGCTCGGGTTCTATCCTGCCTCCCCAGGTCATGCCGAGTATGCGCTCGGGTCACCGCTGTTCACGAGGGCCGTTATCCACCTCGACAGCGGCAAACAGTTCGTCGTGAGCGCGCCGAACAACGGGCATGGCAATGTGTTCATTCAAGGCGCAAGGTTGAATGGCACCAGCTATTCCCGCGCGTACCTTCGGCATTCGGATATAGTGGCTGGCGGCGAGCTCGAGCTTACGATGGGACCCGCAAGGTCAACCTGGGGAGCGCAGGATGAAGACTTGCCTCAATCTGCCACACCGGTAACAAGTCCAGAAATCCCAGCCATGAGGGTGGACAGGGCAGTTGACGGGTTCATCTCGGCAAGCTCGGAGAACGTTGCGGCAGGCATGGGAATGGCACAGGCGTTCGACGACGATTCGGGAACGCAGTGGCAAGCCCAAGGTACCGCCCCTTTCATCCAATATGCGTTCCCCGCCAACCTAAAATATTCGGTGAGCCTCTACACGGTGACTTCCGCCGCAGACTCTCCAGATTTCGATCCGCGTGATTGGGAGCTTCAGGCATCGGATGACTGCACATCAGGCACCGCCACGTGGGTAACGGTTGACCGTCGCGTCGAGCAGGATTTTGCTTGGCGACGCTTCACGCGAGTGTTCTCTGCCGATAACCACCAACCTTACGCGTGCTATAGGCTCGCAATCTCGCGCAACCACGGGGGCGAGGTAACGGAAGTCGCAGAGGTCGAGCTGATCGGCGATCGACCCTAACTCAAAGGATCGTCGGCTATTTGCTTTTCAGCTCAGCCAAGCGCAAGCAGTTTTCGTTGACGCCGGGCTTGCCGTGGAACGCTACACTGGACGCCGTGCACCCGCCTCGACACAGCGCTGCCTGGGAACAGTTGGCGCAGGAGCCGCTTAGGGAGCTAGCCTGGTAAGCGCGGTTGTAGGCAAAACGTTGTTCATCGTGCCAAATTCGGCTCAATGATTGCTCGCGGATGTTGCCTTCGATATAGGCATCGCTCAGAGCAAGGCAGCCCTTTACGCAGCCTTGGCTGGTGACACCCATGTGTTGAATGCCGGCAACGCAGCCCAGCCAGCAGCGCGCCAAGCCGCCGGGTGTCGATCGCAAACGCGTATCATCGCTCGTCCACCACCCGATGGCGTCCGAGAGATGCGGCGCGAGCTTGGGCCTTAGCGCGAGCCGCCGCAAAATTGCGAGCAGCTCGGGCATATCGCTTGAGTTTAGAACGAGTGGGCTCGATGCGGCGCGTCCCATAGGAAACGTCGTCTGCAATTGCCAGCCGATGGCGCCGGCTTCAAGTAGCACGTCACCCATCGATTCCAGCTCCGGCATCGACGCCCGGTTGACTTGCGTGTTGACGCCAACCGGCACCTTAGCCGCTTTGAGTGCTGCGATTGCCGCGAGCGCGCGCCGAAACGATCCTTTCACGCCGCGCTGCATCTCGTGCGCCGCTTCGAGCCCGTCGATGCTGACCGTGACCGAGTTAGTGCCGGCGGCCTTGAGCTCTACCGCCATTGCTGAATCGAGACCCATACCAGATGTGACGATTTCAACGAGCATGTGTCGCCTTTTGGCCTGCCGTATCAGCGTAAGCAACTCCGGCCGGCACAATGGTTCGCCGCCGAGGAAGGCAATTCGCTTACAGCCAAGTTCATGAAGCTCGTCGACGAGCGACTGCAGCTCAGCGCCGGTGAGTTCATCGTCCGCGGCGCGGCCGCAGTTGGAACCGCACGTGACGCAGCGACACGGGCAAGCCGTTGTCAACTCGACTTCTGCGAATGTCAAGTTTGGCGTCAGCAAGACCTTGAGGGCCCGCGCCGTGACGTCTGGGCTTGCGTCACTGATGCCCGACTGATCCATCGATTTGCCCTGCACAAGGTGGTGAAAGTATGCCGTTTTCGGCCGCTTCACGGGCGCGACGTGCGTTGGCCTCGCGCTGCATGGTGGGGGATTGGCCCAGCCAGCCACGAACCGTGTTCGATAGGACCGAAACGACAGTCTTTGGAATCCCGTGACTGCCCTCGAAGGGCACGAACGAAGCATTCCAGCCGGCTTGCGAGAACTCTTCGTAAAGTCGCCGGGCTGCGGCAAATGGCAAAATTGGATCGGACATGCCGTGACTGATGATGACGGGCACACCCGGACGCCTCCGAAGCCGCGCGCGAAGCGTTGGCAGGTTGCACAGCGTGCCGCTCAAGCACAAAAGACCCGCCCAGGGTCGGTCATCGTGCAACACAGAATCGAGGCTGAGGATTGCGCCTTGTGAAAAGCCACCGAGTACGATTTGCTCAGGGTACAGGCCTAGCTCGGTTTGGAGTGCATCAAGAAATGAAACGAACTGGGCCCGCGCACCTTCGCAGCCGCTGGACGCGACGCGTGCGGCCCGTTGCGCTTGACCGGTGAACATCGCGATGCGCATTTGCGTCGAGTCCGCGGGCCACCAGCCGCGTTTCGCCTCGCCCGCACCGACCTCATCCACGATCAACGGGCCCTCGGGAAAAACCAGGGCAATGTGCGGCGGCAATTGGAGTTCGTCACTCAGAAAGACCAGATCATCTCCCGCAACCCCGTGGCCGTGCAACAATATCAAGGCGGCGCTCGGGCCGCCCGCGGATACGTCGTGAGCCAATCGCACGCACGTCGTCAGACCAGCTAACTTCAATTGAATCATAGGGTTCGTGACCCGGTTGCGGCCGGTGGAATCTGCACTCAATCCATGCGGACGCCCATGTATACGGTGCAGGAAGTGAGCCAGCACTGGTAGCTCGCTGGCAAGTCCGAACAGGAGTTTGCAAGCTTGACGAGAATACTCGCCGCCCGGTCGCAAGACGTGCAGTTGAGGACCGATTCGATGCCTTGCTGCCACGTGCTATTCAGCGTCGAGACGCACGTGAGCACCGCATCGCGAATCGGGCCGGCCTCTATACATTGTGTTGCGATGCTTTGCACATCCGCCATGTTCAGACCAACGTTTAGACAGGGCGTGGTGCCGCTGTTGGCGGTGTAAGTTGAGCCCCCTTGAGCGGTGGTATTGAAGACGAACGACGCGCCGCCCAGGCCCGCGCTGCCGCCAAGGCTGCTCGCACCTGCGGCAGCACCACCCGAACCGCTTGAGCTGGACCCCACCTCAGATGCGTCTTCGGTTCGTGCGCCGCAACTCACGGTGGCTGCACCGGCCAATAGGAGCAACACGGCCAAGCCGTGCTGCGAAAGCCTGCGGGCAAACGCTGCGAAACCCCGGAATGGCACGGGTTGCCCTTCGATACCCTGCCGGATCTCATCGAGCAGTGTCTGGCGGCTTACCAGTGCCAGCGCCTCATTGTCTTTGGCTCCTTTCGGCAGCAACGTCTCTAGATCGATTTTCAGAACTTGCAACAACTCGTGCAAGGATTGCCAAAAGGAGTCATTCGATTGTTGCGAACGCAATAGCTCATGTAGCTCATCGAGCACTTCTTCGGCCGAAGCCCAAGGTACAATTGGCATGCCGTGCTCGAACAAGAACGTGCGCACGCTCATCAGCGACGGCGGCACGCTCGCAGGTTCAACGACTGCGGCATTCGACGATTCAGTCAACTCTTGTGTAAGGGTCACACCGACACCTCCAAAGCAAGCGGGCGATTTGCCAACAACCCGGAGTATTATCACTGCAACGGTTGGGCAACGCAACCGGGATGATTGGGTAGTCATAACAACCACTTGCAAAAGTTGCCGGCGGCTATGATCAGAATGTCCTGCTCACCCGACAGTCAAGAGCGGAAGCGAGCACTGGGAGCCGGGCTGACCGCCAAAATGCCGCCAGAAAGTGGCCTATCATAATCCGAGCGGGAAGGTTTGCCGTTATGTAGCTCGATGGCACTAGGCAACGCAACGGTGATCGGGTTCATGACGGACTGGTTGGACCCGGGTTACCAGCAAATAGTTTTGCACGGTGCCGTAGCGGGAGCCCGTGAACGCAATTTCAAATTGATTGCCTACGTTACCAATAGTCCGTTTGGAGTTCCGTTACAGGTTGCGTCCACGCATCAACTGGTCGACCCCGGCTACGTGAACGGCTTGCTGATCATGGCGCCGAGCCTCTGTTGGGGCACCGCGGAAGAACAGGAGCGCGTTTTGCAGCTCATGAGTTCAATCGCCAAATGCTTTATTGCGGCCGAGGTCCCACTTTCGTCGTCTATCTTAGTGGATAACCAATCGGGGTTGCGTCTCGTCATTCAGCATCTGATCCGCGATCATCAACTTCGTCGTCTCGCGTTCGTTCGAGGCCCCGAATTCAATGTCGAAGCGGAACAGAGACTCGACTGCTATCGCTCGACTCTCTCTGAGGCAGGGCTAAACGTTGACGAAAAGCTAATCCTTCCCGGAGACTTCAGCCCACAGTCGGGAGCGAGGGCGGTCGACATCCTTCTCAAGGAACGTCAGGTGGCAATTGCGAGTGTGGATGGGATTGTTGCCGCCAATGACAGCATGGCCATGGGAGTCATGGAGGCATTGGCGGCGAGGGGAATTCGTGTACCCAAGGACGTGGCTGTTACGGGCTTTGACGACTGGACGGATGCTCGGTTTCTGCGCGCCCCACTCACCACGGCGCGCCAACCTTTGTTCGAACAGGGTAAGCTCGCCGTGCGCGCTCTGACTGAGCATATACGCTCGGGTGAACCGCAGCGACACGTGATGCGGACGGAACTCGTGGTGCGCCGCAGCTGCGGATGCTCCGGAGGAATGGAGAGATACACCGAGGTTCAGCTCGACTCGGTTCGCAATATTACAAGCTTCGACGCGGCCATGCTTCGCGTGCGCCAATCGCTGCTTTCGGACCTGACGCGTATGGGACGTGGGGGGCTTGGAATGTTAGGGGCGGGCTGGGAACTGCGACTCGTCAGCTCGCTCGTCGAGGAACTCAAAGCGCGGTCGAGTGACTCATTTCGAATGGAATTCGAAGGCATGCTGCAGAAACTCATGGAAAGCGGCGCTGACCCCGTGACATTTCACGAGTTCGTGTCCCTTTTCTGGAGACACTTGGTTCCTTGCTGCTCCGCCGATCCCGAATTGCGCTCGAGGCTCGAAGTGTGTTTGGACGCCGCCCGTTGCGCAACGGCAGCTGCAGTTCAACGGCAACAAGGTGCGGCCCTCGTCAATCATCGAAACAAGGCGTTCGCATTCATGTCCGCTTGCGCCATCGTTAGCGAAGTCGCGTCGCTCGAACAACTCGGTCGAGTGCTGGAGGACCATGCCTCTGAAATGGGGATCACTCATCTGGATCTCGCACTTTACCCCCAAGGCCAACAAACGGACGACGCGGTGCGCGTCCTCACTTACTCAGGGAACCGTACCCACCTGCTGTCCAGTCCGATCCGAGCCCGAGATCTGCCAAGCATCGTTCTGAGGGAGCACGACACATTGCAGGGCCTATTGGTTACTACCTTGGAATTGCAAGGCGAGACCTTAGGGCTGATTGCCACGAATTTGGGTGCTGGCGACGGGCAATTGTTCCATCCGATACGAACGGCGCTAGGCACCGCAATGATGGGCGTACGGCTACGAGAGCGGCTGCAACGTCATGGTGGCTGAGTGCACATCACACTCCTCGAGATTTCGTCGATTGCCGCCTTGCCCGCGGGCGTGAGATGAGTGCGGCTCTGCTCGCATTTAAGTGGTTCGTCAGTGCGGTCGGATTGTCTCAGCCCCTGCGCGCCTCGAATGGCCGTGCGAAATACTTCCTGGATTCATCCGTGCAGTCTTTGGGCGGCAAGCGCAGATTCGCCATGTATATGGGGATCGGTTGATAGCCGCCGGTGGACGGTGTTCCCGCGTCAATTGTCGTACCGCCGCCTGAAGTCATGTCCCCACCCGCGCCGGCTCCGCCAGTATTTTGAGGCATGATGCCGTAATACGGGGCTGGCGTACGACCACCGGTGGCAAGCGGCTTGCCGGTATCGACTCCAGTGGCACCGCCCACGTAGACGTTGGGGCCATAGTGAAACTGCGGAGCACCGCCCGTTGCAGAAGGTCCACCATCATCGACATCGCCTCCACAAGCGATGATGGTGAGTGAAAGCGCCGCGGGGTACCAGCGTGTGGACATTGTCCAATCTCCTAAGCAATCTTAGCTTAGCACCCGCCCGCCGCGCGGACCAGAAACCGGCGTTTGTGTGAAGGGAATTGTCGTTATACTCAATCTGCGGCTTCTTTTTCCGATGGTCTACTGGGTCTGCGCCGTGATGGCCACCATGTACCACGCGGAATGCGGTAGCCACTGTTCGACCCAGCGCCAGTTTTCAGCAGAGCCGGCGGCTCCAGAGCCATAGGCGATGCCACTGCCGTCGTCGCCGGAACCAGTAATGCCGTTGGCGATGCCACCGACGAGTGTGCCGGCTTGCGACTTCGAGGCTTGGTAGTCCTCAGGATTTTGCGTGCCAAAACCCTTAAGGAAGCACATGTCATAGGGGTTAGCGCCAAGGATCCAATCGAGTTGAGTGCCTGCGAAACGAAGCAGGTCTGTATATTTGGTTCCGCTTGCGCCAAGCACGTTCGCGCCGAGCAGCGCAGCGGCTGCGAGTGAACCGAGACGCGCGTTCTCGCCTTGCCACCAGTATTCCGATTCATTCTGATGCGGGATGAAGAAGCCCACGGCAGACGCGCTGATGGGCTGGCGTGCATAGCCATAGGGGTTCGTGACGGCGCGCGTGACCGTGACCAAGTAATCGAGGTGCGTTTGAATCGCTTGCAGAGCCGTGTTGCGGCGCGTTGCGTCCGTTTCCACCTGTACGTACCGCACGAGCGCGACAACCGGCAGTCCGGCGTCGCTTCCATGCCAGAAGGGGCGAGATGCGCCGTCGGCAATGAAGTATCCCGATGAGCCGAGGCGTCCGACCAGCGACGTTGTTCGCGACCGAGCCGCCTCGAGGTACGTCGAGGTCTGCGTCGTCGCATACAGTTCGACCGCAGCCAGTAGCCCCCCATAGTCGTCGATTATGTTCTCCTTGCCGTCGTCATCGAACTCTACGCCATTCGTGTTGAGGTAGGCGAACGCATCTTGAGCCGCGCTCAGATACTGAGCACTGGTGAACGCGCCGCTCGCGCCCCAGTGGGCCGCGCGGGCAAGAGCAGCGATAGCCATGCCGCCGCCTTCGCGCAGCGACGATTGGTAGTTGCAATTGATGGCACCATACTGGCCGCTAAACGCGCAGATTTGACGTTGGCCGACGTTTCCAGACCAACCGTCGAATACCGTCGTGTAGAAAAAGTGCCGCGATGGGTCGAGCACTCGAACCAGATAGTCTGCGCCCCACAAGGCTTCGGCTTGCACAGCGCTCGCATTGCCTGTGGTCGCAAGCGCGCTTGCTCCCTGATCGTAGACCCAACCAAGCGCCCAGGCGACGAGCGGGATCTGCTGCGGGTTCATGAAGTTCGTATAGCTCAAGTGCGTCAAGTACTTCGAGATGTCCCCCGAGGCGTCGTACCAACCCCCTTGGACATTGGCACTCGTACCCGTGCCACAAACGGGAATGCTCGCATCCTGGCCCCATACGTCCGAATCATCGGCGCGGGAGCTCTTGAAGTAACCAAGCACACTAGGAAACGTCTTTGCGAACAGCGCGTTGCCGGCAATCGTAAATTTCGCGGATGTCGTATTGCCAATTTGTAGCCGGTAGTTCCCAGGCTTCGTGAGCTCGGTGAAGTCCACCGAGTAAAACGTATTGTTGCTGCCCCACGCGTCGAAGCTTTGGCCCGTGAGATCGCCACACCAGGCCGCCGTGCCATCATCGCCCACCACCAAGAACCGGCTCAACCCCGAGGCGCCTTCGACTACTGCGTGCTTTCCGCCCTGCGTGTCGAAGCCCACTTGATTCATGTGAATCATCGGGGCAGCCCCCGTGTTCGTGCCTGAGACCTGAAACCAATCGAGGTTCACGATGTCCTGAGTGTTGTTGGAGAACACGAGATAGAGCGCATGCGTGCCGCTCGTGGCCGTGAGGGACAAAGTTGCATCACCCCAGGTATCCCACGAGTTCGTCTGCGCGGGGGTCAACGAGCCGAGCAATTGCCCCGTCGGACTATCCAGGTGCACTTCCATCGTTCCGCCGGAAACACCCTTCGAGTAATGAATCTGCATCGTTGTGATGCCGTCGAGCACGACGTCGTTGTAGTATAAATAGTCGCCACTTGCGATATAACCAACGACAGTGCTCGTGCTCCCGAGCTGCGTGCCCTGCTGGCCGCCTGTATTCCCTTTGCAATTGCCCGTCGTTGCACCGAATGCACACTCGGCCTCGATACGCTGCGTTTGCACGACGGTGCTCGCCGCTTCGCAATTCGTCATCGCGTTGTTCGGCGGGAGCGTCGCGCGCACGGTCGTGCCACCCGTTGCCGTCGCGCGCACGGTCGTGCCACCCGTTGCCGTCCCGCCCACGGTTGTGCCACCCGTTGCCGTCCCGCCCACGGTCGTGCCACCCGTTGCCGTCGCGCCCACGGTCGTGCCACCCATTGCCGTCGCGCCCACGGTCGTGCCACCCGTTGCCGCCGCGCTGGTTCCCGGCGAATTTCCGGCGCCACCGCTCGGGACACTCGAGCTGCCTCCAGGTACGGTCGAGCCGTTTCCTGCCGTAGGGCTGTCGCCGCCCCCCGCGGACGATGTCATCGACCCTGTGCCCGAGCCAGAATTTGCACTGATTACGGACGCGGAGTTGCTGTTGTCGCAGCCGAGTGCTGTCGTAATCAGAAGTATGGCCCAACAAAGACGATGTAAGCGTTCATCCGAAATCCGCATGTGAACCTTGGCTCGAAACACAAGTAAAAGTAGCTCGCCGACCAGACGCGTGCACGTCCTCTCCTCCGTTCGGCTTGTCCTTGGTGTTCGTGAAGGGGATTGGGCGCGAAGAAATGAGGAGAACAGTGCACGGATATGGCGCATCGCTTTCGCGTTACGCGCGGGCTCGTTCGAGCCAATTTGTATTTTTCCCCGAAACAGTGAAAAGAATATTGAGATCTTTTTCATTGATGCCTTGCACTCGCGGAAACGCGCCTTACGTCCGCAAACGATTCCGCGCTCGTCCGCGCGCAGACCTGGCAATGTGCATCGAGTGCGGAATGCTCATTCGCGCGCCGATTGTGAATGCACTTAAGTCACAGATGTGGGAGTCGTGATAATCGTGCGTCGAGAACGCGGCTAGCGGCGCACTAGGGGTGTCCCTGGTAAACTGGTGACACTACGTGCCACGACTAACCCGTGCCGTCACGCCATACAGACGCTATCTTGCCGTGCCCGCATGTGCCAATCCCGCGGACGGCCCACCCATCACTGGATCTCGTGCCCCAGATATCGTCGCAGGAGTCTTGTAAGTCTAAGTATTTCCTATGATCGAAGTGTCACCCCTCGGCGAGAGGTCGGAGTATATTATTGGAGAATGATTGGGGAATGCCAAGTGGCACGCAAGCTGCAAACGGAGGTCGGCTGTGAAACTTCTGTTCTCGAATGACGGGCACCACCATCGCTGGTTGCGAATGACAGCTGTGATGGTGACTGGGTATTTCCTGATCGCCACCTCTTCGCCGGGCGACCCCATCAGAACCCGCACCTGCGTTGACGGGATTGGTCCTGAAGGAGCCACGCTCACACTCGGAGCCCTGCAGACCGAGAACAATAACAATGCGAGCTGTGGTGGGTATGACGGCCTGCTCGAAGGGGTTTCGCTGCCGATTGCAGTGAGCTACACCGACGATGCTGGAGCTACGAGTTGCCACGATTTTGCCATAGCACTTGGAGCGTTACCTTCCGAACTGGCCGCGGCAAGAATCGTCAGCGAAAACGGCCGTCTCAGTGACGTCATGGACATTAGCTTGAGCCTGGAAAAGCCTTCAGAAGCGGGTTGTCGCTTTGACCTGGACCTTTCCGTGCATGTCAGCACTGCGGGCACCAGCGACGACGCGGGCCTCCGGCATATTAATTGGGCCGGCCCAGTCACGGTGGTTCGGACGCTCTCGTTTCCGCAAGTGCAATTCTGTTCTGGCGCGTTCGGAGACCAGAAGAGCGGCGCAATCTACTGCCAGGACGTGTGGAGTAGCACCTTGAGTTCACCATGACGAAGCGTGAAGCACTTCTCTGCGGCATTGCAATACATGGCGCGATCTCGTGCGTGGCCTACGAGGATTCAACGCCACCGCCTGGGCCACCGTGCATCGATGTCGACGAGAACCTTCGCTTTCAAGTGACGCTTGTCGAAACTTACGGCCCAAGTTCGAACAGTCTTTACCTTGAGACCGTCGTTCCCACTTTTTTGGAAACGCCCTATGGCAGTAGTTGCCAGGCTGCGGACGGGCTCGCGCCCGGTTCGCAGTTCGAATTCACGACCGGGCGCTATTCTCCTGCGTATGCTGCTCCCACGTGCTCCTATCGAGAAATGGAGGCCGTCACGGGGCCGAGCGTGGGCGCGGGGAAATATGACTGGGCCGTGCGTGGCATCGACGGCGAGAGTTTTGCGGGGTGGACGCGAACAGCGCGTCTTGCGGGGGCGCCGATTCCGTACAAATTGCTCGTGATTGCACCCACCGGGCAACCCTTCGGACCTGTCGTTCGAGCCCAGTTACCGCCCACCATCGTCATACGCACCATGGAGAATTGTCGTGACGTTTGGGTCGCCACCGTCGAGGAGGTAGCGCCGTGACTAATTCCTCAAGGCATCGCAACGCGTCGGTATCGCTGCTTGTCGATCCACTCGCGTTTGCCGCGGTCCTATTGATGGTCGTCAACGACGTGTGGCTCAAACCCGCCTGGCATAACGCCATAACGGGCAAACTTTCGGACATCGCCGTGTGCTTCGTAATGCCCTTATTTCTGACCGAAGTGCTCACGCCATTGACGCGTTGGGTTTCCGAACGCAGCTTGCTCGACGCTGCGTCCTGTGCAACGGCGGTCATCTATTCAATCCTCGAACTTTCTGTAACAGCGGCACGTTGGACGTGTAATGCACTCTCGACAATCGGCCCCTGGCTGGGAATTCATCGGCCCTTCGTGATGACGCGGGACCCGAGCGACCTCTGGGCACTACTCATGATCATAGCTGCCGTCGCGTGGGGAAGGGTGAAGATCGCGAATCACCAGAAGCGGGAGCCGATCCGTGCAGCTTACTAGGAGCACTTGCAGCATCTTCAGCGTGGCATGCGCAACGCTGCTCTTCGGGTCAGCGGTGGCGTCGGCGAGCCCACTCGAGCGCCAATGTCGCGGCCCGGGTGTCCAGCTCACTCTAGGTGAAACCCGCTGCAACGATGGTTTCTTCATTCGTGCCAGCGGCTACATTTCATTCGCGCAAGCGTACGTTCGCCAAGTGCAAGTCGATGGCGCCGAGAGTTACGAGCAACGAGTCACGGCTTGTGGCAACGCGGTGGGCTTCGATTTTGCCCTCGGCGGTACGCCGATGAAAGGACTGCTGGTGGGCGGTTTTCTAGGCCTAGCGCAAATCAACCACTTCAATTACTCCGACACCGAAGCGGGAACCGCAGAACCCGGTGTTAGCTACGTTAGCAGCGGAAGCGGCCAACCTTTGACTCGGATCACACTCGGACCTGCAGTGGCCATTTTTCCATTGCCCGAATTGGGTTGGGTGATCGACGTAAAACCGAGCATCGGGGGCGTGTCACTCGGTGAACCGATCAAAATCGAAGCAGCCAGTTATGGGCTGCAACTGGGCATTGGGTACGAGCTCTGGGCAACGCCGAACCTTGGCGTGGGCCATATGCGGGCTCGACGCGTGCAGGGTTAGCTTTGCGCGAGTCCGATCAGAAAGCAACGAAGAACTGGCGGGCTCAGATTCATGCTATGAGCCGACGGTGGGTCGAGAATTGGTACTTTGGCGGACACAACGGGGAATAGCAGCTTCAAGCGGCATTGGGCCAGTGGCGGTTGCACCCATTCACTGCGCGACTATGTGGCCCAGCCTCACGGCTTTGGCAATTGCCTTGTCTTCATGTGGTCGTACAGAATTGCAAGCCCTTGCAACGCGGGATACGCAAGCGGATTCGAGCGTCAACATCGGATCCAATACGGGTCAATGCAATGGGACTTGGGGATTTGCCCCGCAACACCCGTACTCCGCGGGCAACAGACCCAGCTCGGTCGCAGTGGACGACTTCAATCGCGATGGTTTCAACGATTTCGCTGTTGTAAACGTGTTCGACGGAACCGTCGGTGTCTACCTCAACAAGGGTAAAGACGCATTTCCACCAGTGCTATATAGTTGTGCGGCGCCGGTTGCCTTGGCAGTGGGTGACTTCAATCGCGACGGCTTTGCTGATCTGGCGGTGGTCAACACTGCGGGGACCAATTCGGTCGGTGTCTTGTTCAATCAGAAGAACGGCACCTTTGCCCCCGAAGTGCAGTACGCAACGGGCACGTACCCCAGCGCTGTTGCGGTGGGCGACTTCAATGGTGATGGTGCGCCGGATCTCGCTGTGACGAGCCAAAATGACTATGCAGTGAGTGTGCATCTCAATAAAGGGGACGGCTCATTTCTCGCTCGATCGACTTATGGGGCCGGATGGGCACTGTCTTCCGTTGCCGTGGCCGATTTCAATGCCGACGGGTTCATCGATCTCGCCGTGGCCTCCGGCAGTAATGAAGCCGAGATCCTGCTCAACAGAAAGGACGGAACCTTCGGTCACTATGTGACATATGCCACTGGCAATTCTCCCGAATCCATTGCAGTGGGCGATTGGAACGGCGACGGGCGTAGCGATCTCGCGGTTGCAGACTACCTTGGAGGCTCAGTCAGCGTGCTGCGGAATGCGGGGGACGGCACATTTGCGCCGCGCGTCTCCTATTCGAGCGGCGCGGCTCCGACGTCTGTGACGGTGGGTGACTGGAACGCTGATGGCTACTTGGATATCGCAGTGACCAACGGCAGTTCGAATAACGTGGGCGTGTTGTCCAATGATGGGAGCGGCCGTTTCGGCGCGCAGGCGACGTATACCACGGACGCCAATCCATGGTCTGTCGCCACAAGCGACTTCAATGGAGATGGTCACCCCGACCTAGCAGTGGCAAACGGTGATGACGCGACCGTCAGCATTTTGCTCGCTCAATGCCAGTAGGACTCAGAACGAAGTCGTCATTGGCTAAGGGTCGGTCTCCAGCCGGGACACCTTTCTGAGGTACTAGCGGTACCCGAGATTCGGATTCGGATTCGGTGTTCCCACGCACATCACCCAAGCGCGGCTGGTCAACTGACCACGCGGCCGTGCCCAATGGTCCGCTTTGCGAACAGGGGGCCCCTTAACTCGACTTTCGTGCCCGGTGGGAGTCGTCCACAGACAATGGGTTGACCTGCCGTCGTGGTGGCATTCAGTCGCCGTAGAATCTCGAGTGCAGACTCGGGCAGGAAGGGCAGGAGCAATTCGCCAATGCACCGAAGGACGTCGGCCGACGTGTAAAGAACCGTGTCGAGTTTTGCTTTGGCAATGCCCTATGATGACTGCTCCTTCGTTCGCCGTCAAGCGGCTGAGCGAAGGGCCGCTGGCCAAGGCGCACGCTGCAATCCGGTGTCTCGACAAAGTAAATTGCCCCCAGGGCTCTTGGTGAACCCCGGGGGCTGCTGCGATATTTTCGTTGTATCTTCTACTACTGAACTACGATCTCACTTATGCCGGGGTTAGGACCACTCGACGTATCGATATAGACCTTGACCCAGCTCACTTGCCTAGAGCTGAAAGTGAGTTTCGTGCCGGTGGTTCCAGTATTTTCCAGGGCTCCGAAACTCATCGTTGTTCCGTCGCTAAGCTGCACGCGGCCCGAGAGTACTTGCTCGTCGCAGGCGCGATCGAAAACGGTCACGGACGTGGCCGTTTTGGGGTTCTTGAAGTTGACCTGGACCCAGCCTGTAGGAAGCGTGTTTGTTGACCATTCGCCAACATTGCAGGTTCCATGTGACCCATCCGATACGGCTTGGCACCAGCCCCCGGCGAGCTCTGAGCTGCAAGTGGCCATGTCGGTTAGGAATACCTGGTTGGGATCGATCGCGTAGCGCCACCAATCGGCAAACTTGTCGTCAGAACCAAAACCAGGAACCTTGGGCAGGTGCTGCAGCCACCATGTGTAAAATCCGATGTCCGAGCAGCCCCAAGCGGAGCATGTGGTTGCCTTCAAGACCGTGGACGGAGTGTGCAGATTCGGGTAGTTGAGGAAGTCATCACAGTTGCTGTTGACGGGGCCTTGCGTGTCGTAAATGTACTCGCCTCCGGCAAGTGTCGACGTGGGTGTCCAGTGGGCACTGCCGCAGCCGCTATAGCCGATCGAAGGAGATTGCGCTGAGTTCAACGCGAATTTGTCAAAGTTATTGACGAGTTTGTTCTGCTCCCAGCTCCCGTACACGCGGCTCATTGTAGATTCCATGCGATGAATGAAGTCGTGAACCATGTTCGGGAACCCCGCCTGGTAGTTGAATCCCATCATCGGCAGGAGTTTCTGGCACGTCGAACCCGTGAGCGGTGTACTATTGTACCAGTAGCCGTTGGGTCCGGTTAATCGCGATTCGTAGGTGCCAAAGAAGGGGCCGCCCATGATCCACAATTCGTCAATTGTACCCGCGTTGACCGCCTCGCAAATCTTGTAAGTGTTCAGAAACTTAAGGTAATCGACATCGTCGGGGCTGTGACAGTTTTCCCCAGAGTCGGGGTTACACACGTTGAGGTACGTATTCTGGTCGTACTTGAAGCCATCCTCTTTGACAGGAAAGTCATTGACGAGCGTACGCGTCGCGATTGTGTAGTTAACGCGACCGGATGAAGCCGTTTTAAACTCGCTAGCGTACTTACTGAGAAGGGTATCCGGATCGTCCCAGCCCTTATATTTCGATAAGGTTTGGGTCGTACCGTTGATCGTTATATTCGGGTTGAAGATCAGAGCATAGACCTTTTTGTTGAACTGGGCCGTCACGGTGCAGCCTGTGCCAGAACCCGTGAAATTCACGGTAGTGCTAGCGGATAGGGTTACCGCCTTGCTGGTGGGGCTAAATGTGCAGCTCGTTTTGGTAGAGGTAACGGTATAGCTACCGCTGGCTAGCCCCGTAAAGCTGTAGTTTCCGTTGGCATCTGTGGTGGCTTGTTTACTTGCTTTGCCGCTGAGCTTCACAGTGACGCCAGCAACACCCAAATAGTCCGACGTGAGTACACGGCCACTAATAGTGTACGCTGTAACAGCTTCCTGCACGCCAGCGACCTCATCCTCAGAGGGTGCAGAAGCACCGCATCCAGTTGTACAGGCCACAAGCGCGCAACCGAACCAATAGATCGACTTTTTCATTGTTGGAACTCCTTCAACCAGGTTTGATTCTCTCCGGTTGAACTTATTAGTGTTTGGGCGGGTCAAAATCTTCGCCCGCTTCGACGAGATTTCGTTGCGACCGCACACGGACGCCGAAACCCCTGCCGTTCGGAGTCGTCGTTCATGAGCCAAGGTGTTCCAAAGCACATGCCAATTGTAGGCATTGTCTCTGCCGTTGGTGAC
>PMCK01000578.1 GCA_003154095.1 Myxococcales bacterium
AACTTCTAAGTTGCATCGTTTCAGTAATGTCAACACGAATCCAAGGGTTATCTCCTTGACGATGAATAATGCGCTGATTCGTGAGAACCACGACCCCTTGCTCAAAGCACAAGTCCTGATTCAAATTCGGGGCAAATGTCGCAAGGACGAATTCGTCATCCCGACAACCAATGCTGCGCTCGTCCCAATCAATTTGTGGCGAAGTGCTATCAAATGCCTGCATGAATTAGTTGACCTTGAGCAGATCCGATTAGGGGTGGAAAGTAACAATCGATTCATGTGAAGTCGATTGACGAAAGCACGAGCGTGTTCGGTCGACGTTTGGAGTCCCGTCGTGGAAACTCCTAAGGCATCGTGCGGTCGCGCATCTGGCGGCCAATGGCGTTCGACAGGTGCTCCAACCCAAGATTCGTTCAGATGGGGCTCCACTCGTGCCTGAAACTCTATGATCATGTGTCAATTTATGACCATATATTTATTACCATCGGCCGCTATGCTCCTGATAGGAATTATCCGTCCTTGTCTTATTTTCGTTATTCAAGACACAACTGATGCAGAGAATCTCGACAAAACACGCTTGAATTAAGGACGAATGAAGCCACCTAGGCTGATTCGCGTGTCACAATAATCCTTCGATGGTTTCGACTTCTCGGCGATTGGCTCAAACATCGTGAAACAGGTGACTCACTTGTTCATCTGACGCTGGCGCCTGGGGTTCACCTGTAGCAGAATCCGCCCGGCTGCGGCGGTCCTTCGGGTGATCAAGGTCCCGAACGGAGCACTACTCATGGACATCCGGAGAGTCGTTGCACTGGCAGGTCCTAACATCTGGACCAACTACAAGGCGCTTGAAGCCTGGGTAGACATTGGGAAATTCGAAGACTTTCCCTCTCACAAGCTTCCCGGATTCAGCGACCGAATCATGTCCTGGCTGCCCAGCATGATAGAGCACCGATGCGGAATCGGCGAACGGGGCGGCTTCTTTCAGCGGCTGACGACAGGTACCTACCTCGGTCACATCCTCGAACACGTCACCATCGAGCTCCAATCGCTGGCAGGCGTTCCTGTTGAGTTCGGACGCGCCCGAGAGACCTCGGAGCGGGGCGTTTACAAGGTCGTAATCGAATTCACCGAGGAGAAATTTGCGAGAGCAGCGCTTGAATCGGCTCGGTCGCTCATTATGGCTGCCGTTCACGATACGCCCTTCAACGTAACCGAAGAGGTTAAAAAGCTTCGCCTGTTGACGGATGATTTGTGTCTTGGTCCTGGCACTCGCGCCATTATCAAGGCAGCCGGTGATCGGCATATCCCGTTTCTCCGCCTTAACAGCGGAAGTCTAGTTCAGCTTGGCTACTGCAGCGCGCAGCGAAGGATCTGGGCGGCGGAAACGGACGGTACTAGTGCCGTTGCCGAATCGATTGCACAAGACAAGCAATTGACTCGTCAGTTGCTCGAAGCGGTCGGAGTTCCAGTGCCCAAGGGCCGCCTGGTTAGTTCAAAAGATGATGCCTGGGAAGCAGCACAAGAAATTGGCTTGCCAGTCGTAGTCAAACCTCGCGACGGCAATTATGGCCGCGGCGTATCGATTGACTTGCAAGACGAACAATCGGTTCGAGCTGCCTATGATGTGGCCGATCGCGAGGGCAGCGGCGTAGTCGCCGAACGAATGATCAGAGGATTCCAACACCGCGTGCTCGTGGTTAAGGATCGAGTGATTGCAGCAAATCGAGGGGACTCGGAACACGTAATCGGAGACGGTATTCATAACGTACTTCAACTGGTCGAGCAGGCCAATCAACAGCCGCTGCGAGGCTCTGGCCAGGACAATCCTCTATCAACATTGGTCTTGGATGAAATTGCACTTGGGCTATTGAATCGCCAAGGCTTTTCCACCACTTCAATTCCACAGGCAGGTCATCAAGTCATTATTCATTACAACGGCGACATGACAGATGACGTCACCGACGATGTACACCCCGACGTTGCAAACGATTGTATATTGGCGGCCCGGGCCGTGGGGCTCAACATCGCTGGTATTGACCTAATTGCCAAGCGCATCGACCAGCCAATCGCGGCGCAGGGTGGCGCAATTCTGGAGGTTAACGCGAGCCCCGGCTTATTGATGCATCTACAACCATTGACAGGGAAACCGCGGCCAGTGGGTACTGCTATCGTGTCTGCTTTGTTTCAAGATAGTGAGACAGGTCGAATACCAATTGTTGCGGTCACGGGTACGAACGGGAAAACGTCTACAATTGAACTGCTCTCGCAGATCTTGACGGATGCGGGTCGAAAATTGGGTGTTACTTCGTCCAACGGAATTAGCATCAGCGGTCGTCTGATAGTTTCCGGCGACTGCGCGGATGCTCCGAGTGCCAAACGTGTCCTCATAAATCCGTTCGTTGATACTTCGATTTTCGAGATCGGTGCCAACAGCGTGTTGAATCAGGGGTTGGCCTTTGATCAATGCGAAGTGGCGGTGGTTACCAATCTGGGTTCGGGCGACCATATGGGCGCCAAGTACGTTGAAACCCTAGAAGTCATCACAAAAGCAAAGCGGGCACCGGTGGATGTCGTTGCACCGCACGGAACCGCTGTTCTAAACGCCAACGATCCGATTGTGGCTGGCCTTTCCTCATATTGCCCCGGCACCTCGATGTTCTTTAGCCGGTCAATCGACGATGTCGGAGTGGCGGATCTGCTCCGAGCGGGCAAACGTGTCGTTACAATCGACCGGGGGAGCGTTGTACTTGCGCAAAGCGATCGGAAAGTATCAATCCTTCCCACTGCGGCCATTCCGCATTCCTATCAAGGGCAAGTCGTGTATCAGGTCGAAAACGCCTTGGCGGCCGTTGCTGCCGCTTGGGCCTTGGGGATCAGCCCAAGCCACATTGTAGAGGGGCTAGTTCGCGCAGCGGAAAACAGTTCTGACCGACTTACTTGCTACGAGCTGTCGGGTGCGAAAATCGTGTTGAGCCACTGCCGTAATCTATCGGCGCTGAACGCGACAATCTCAGTTGTGGACCTGGTTTCCAGCGCGACTGAAAGAATTGCGGTTTATGGCGTTCACGCCGATCACAGGCCAAGCGATGCATTCGAGCAGGGGCTTTGTCTCGGAAAGCATTTCGACAAGGTCGTAGTTGGTGGTTACTTTGCTCAATCAACGAATGAGTTGCAACTCTTGGTTTCCGAGCTGGAACGCGGCGCAAATGGTGCGGGGCGTGCGCGAGAAGTCTCACTGTCTACCCATAATTTGGAAGATCCGGACTTTGTCGCGCACACTCTGAAGAGTTTGCAGCCACAGCAAATTCTGATGTTCCAAATTCGAGACTCCGCCCAGTTGAAATCGGTGCGTCGGTGCCTACGGGAACTTGGAGCACGAGCTTTGGCCAACGGGCCCAACGAGGTGCCCGTCGCTTCTGTCCCCGACATTGAATCAACTCAGCTACTTGCTTCGTCTAACGATGTTTAAAGGAAGAATTTACGCGTCCGGTTCGCAGAACGCTATGTCGAGCGATGCGAAGTCTTCGACTCGACTGCTACCCCCCTCTGACGACGCCCACCCAGCGAAAGCCACGGATCATCATGGACCTTGAATCAATCCGTATATTGCGCGGACCGAACCTTTGGTCGAATCAGACCGTACTTGAGGCGAGCATACTCGCCAAGCTGGAACTCGACGGAAACTGCGCGACGAACATTTGTCAAATCCTCCCGCACCTCCCAGCTGAGCTGGCGGATCGACTTCGAAAATCAATGAGCCGTGAAGAAGGAGAAAGTCTCAGACTCGCTCGCCTAGTGGCGGAAACCACGTTGGCGATACAATCGGCCATTGGTTGCTCAGTCGAATACACGGACGCGCGCGAGACTTCTCGGCCAAATGTGCATCGATTAATTGTTCAGTACGAAGAAGAAGAAGTTGGGCGACAGGCGTTGGCCCTAACTTTGGAGCTTGCAGCCCAAACGCTGCAAGCTGACTCGATAACGCAGCGACTCCAGTCACTCAAAGTAACGCTCCAGAATATGCGTCTGGGGCCGAGCACTCGTTCAATTGTCGAAGCTGCGCGAGCTCGCGGCATCCCTGTTCGACGCCTGACCGAAGGCAATCTCGTGCAGCTGGGACAAGGCAAATTTCAACGAAAGATTTGGGCGTCGGAAACGGACCAAACCAGCGCCATAGGCGAAGCTATTGTGCAGGACAAGGACCTTACCAAGTCTCTCCTATCGGCCTGTGGCGTTCCCGTACCGGAAGGGCAAGTGGTGCCTAATGCCGAAGAAGCTTGGCGTGTCGCCCAAGAACTTGGATTGCCCGTCGTCATCAAACCCAGGAACGGCAACCAAGGACGCGGAGTATCCGTCAATTTGACCTCCGAAACTGCAGTTCACGTTGCTTTTGCGGCGGCAGCAGCAGAGGGCAAAGTTATCCTCGTCGAGCGATATATTCCCGGACAAGATTATCGGTTCCTTGTGGTTGGCGACCAGGTCGTCGCAGCGGCCCGTCGGCAAGCTCCGGCCGTAGTAGGCGACGGCCGGCATAGCATTACCGATTTGGTTGAAGAGGCCAATCGCGATCCGCGCCGCGGTGAAGACCACGCTACGCCACTAAGCAAACTTCTGCTCGATGACATTGGTATAGAAGTACTTCAAGAGCAGGGACTGAATCCGCAATCAATACTTGCACCCGGTCAGGTAGCTACGCTAAGGCGCAACGCAAATCTTAGCACTGGTGGAAGCGCCACGGATGTCACGGATGAAGTAGCTCCAGAGGTGTTGGCACGCGTAGTCGAAGCAGTACAACTAGTCGGACTTGACGTAGCTGGCGTCGACGTCGTTGCTCCTTGTGTGGATAAGTCCCTGGAGTCAAGTGGCGGCGCAATAGTGGAAATCAATGCTGCTCCTGGCCTTCGGATGCATGTATCGCCATCAGCGGGCAAATCTCGGCCCGTTGGCGAAGCAATCGTGTCTTCGTTGTTTGCGCGGGGGCAAAACGGAAGGGTTCCGGTGGTGGCCGTAACCGGTACCAACGGCAAGACGACGACGGTGCGCTGCATGACCCACGTGTTGCGCGGCATGGGCCTTAGAGTCGGAATGACTTGCACAGATGGTATCTACGTCGACGACCGTCGCATCGATACGGGTGATTGCAGCGGCCCGCGAAGTGCTCGCGCCGTGCTGAGCCATCCGCAGGTCGAGGCGGCCGTCTTGGAAACGGCGCGCGGTGGCATATTGCGCGAAGGGCTAGGTTTTGATTGTTGCGATGTGGCCATTGTTACGAATATCGCCAAGGGTGACCATTTGGGTATGGGTGGTATCGAGACCGAACAACAATTGGCGAATGTAAAGGCCGCGATCGTGCGTGCAGTTTCCACAAGTGGCTCTGCTGTACTGAAAGCCAGTGACCCACTTGTCGTTGCAATGGCCGAGCATTGCCCGGGAAACGTAATTTTCTTCGAACGCGATGGCGACCATCCCGTGATGGTGAACCATCGACGTCAGGGCGGATGCACGGTCTTCGTGAGGGACCGGCAAATTGTCGTCGCGATTGGCCAACAACAATGGATTATAGCAACTGTCGACCGACTACCTCTGACTTACGGCGGAAGAATTGGATTTCAAATTGACAATCTCCTGGCCACAGCCGCCGCAGCATGGTCGCTCAATGTGCCACGCGACATTATCCGCGGACGTTTAGAAACTTTCGCCAGCGATGTATCAACGGTTCCAGGTCGATTCAATATTTTTGAAACTGCTGGCCGCACGGTCATTTCCGACTATGGACACAACGCCTCGGCCCTGTTGGCCCTTGTCGATGGCATACGTCGACTTCCGCACAAGCGGAGGTCCATTGTGTATACCGCAGCCGGTGATCGACGGGATTCGGATATCATTGAGCAAGCACAAATAATCGGTTCTCACTTCGATGACGTGTTTCTCTATGAAGACAAGTGCACCCGTGGCAGAGCAGACGGTGAGGTAATCCGGCTCATGCGACTAGGCCTCCGGGATACAATGCGTGTCAAACACGTATTTGAGGCCAGAGGCGAAAAGGCGGCAATTGAAAGTGCTCTGGAAAACCTCGACCGCGGTGACTTGCTTCTGTGCCAGGTGGATCAAGTCGAAGACGCCCTCGGATGGATCGAGAACAAGCTAGTTGCCCTCGACACGCAATGGGCCAGCCGTGCGGTTACAGCGCGGGCCAATCGATACTCGGCGTCAGACCTGTTATCGATGCTGTTTTCGCCTCGAAATGCTACCGTCCCCGGCAAATAGCGGGTACGTCACATTGCAATCAATTGCCGGCGGTGCGCCCTATCAAAGCGGAAAAATCGAATATGAAACTGGAGCCTTGCCAGTACTGAAATAGTAACTGGCGCCCACCAGCATCCAAAACAGGCCGCACGTTAACTCCCCGGCAAATACTCCCACCATGAGTGGCTTCAACTTGTGATAGCCGCGCGCTCCGGTGGTATTGACTACGGCGGATTTTATCATCCAACCAAGCAAGAACGACGGCCCGAACATGGATATTGGGTAGGTGCCCCAAACCAGGAATACTACGGGGTGAATGGGCCACCAGGACCAACGTAGTCTTGCAATTGCGGTAATTATTCCCAGCATCAAGCCCAGGCTGACCCACAGAATCGCACCCGAGTCCGGTTTGATCAACGCTAGGCGAGCGAGACCTTGAGTTGCCGTCGCCAAGGTAATTGTACCGTCCGATGTCGCAGCGGCGATTCTTTGCGCCAGACCGTCAAATGCGACAAGCGGAAGGGTATCCGTCGCGTGACTATTTCCAATCTGCGTAGCGCCGTGATTATATTGCATCAGCAAAGTCGTAACGCCTGCAACGCCCAATCCAACCACGATAATGAAGGCGAGCCAAGGCGAAACCCTAGCCGGACCGGGACCCTCGCTACGATCCGTGAGCCTGAGCGCGTTTGACAGAAACGGCATCAAGAGTTCGCGCGAATCACTGAATAGCACCGTGGCACCGACGGAGAGCGCAATATACGTTGTAGGGCCAATTGCATCGAAGCCAAGCAGCGCCGTAAGGGCCCCTACGGGCACCCAGGCCGTTTGAACGAAGAATGTACCTGTTTCGGCTACCATTCGTGCCAGAACCAAAAATATAACTAACTCGAGAGCGATGAACGCTACAGAATAAATAATGCTAATTCCGGCGCTGTGAAGAAACGCGACGGTCAGTATCAGAGCCAGTGCGCCGAACCTGGCTCCCCAAGTTGCATACCTGGGTGTCTCAGGCGCACGTGGTCGTCCAACGGCACTCGCTAGCACATTAGTGTAGTATCGGCGCCCAGTGTAGAGAATCATTATCGCCGCTGCGACGAAACTGCCAAACCGCATCAAGCTCGATCCAGTGCCATCCATGAAACCGGATTCGAGTTGAATACCGTACCCGAGCAAAGTCCCGGCGAATGCCATATACAGTATTTCAGCAACGCCCAGACTGAACGCGACTGAACTAGATAGAAAGAAACTAAATGCTATAACCGAGCCGTATATTGTGGGACCAAAGTAGCCGAATGAACCGTAAGCACGCCCGCCATTGGGAAAAATTTGAGTAAGCGCCCAAAAATCGAACTTTCTGGGGATCTCTGGGATATCCTGAAACCAAGCATGCAATCCATTAATGAGATGAAGCAGGAAGAGACTAGCAAATCCAAGCCAGAAGAGCTTGTTCCTGGCGATATCTGGAATTCCCGAACCGTGTCTTCTCGCGGACAATTCATCTAAGAATCGCGCGACAGGATAGGACAATAATTCGCGTTTTGACCATTGAGGATGCACGATTAGCGCCATGCACAGCGCGGCTAGCGAAAGGAGCAACGCCGCGCCACCCCAGACACGGATTGTCGGCCACCAATTTTTCCAGGGAAGTTGACCGATTGACAATTGCTGATTTTTCGATCGGCCATGCACCAGCATATCGAGCGCGAACGAGTCGGCGCGACCTCCATCCAGCAGAACACCCTTGCCCCGAGGTGGGGGCAATAACTCCATCGGAAATGCACCAACCATTAGCCAACGATTGCGCAAGACTATCTCATCCGCTCGCAAGCGATTCGTCGGAACCGCCAGCAAAGGCTTGACGTCGTTTGGCACACTTACTCTCGAGAATACTTCCGAGTCGTAAAGGTCTGGATGGGATAAAATGCCGTTTAGGACGAAGGTGAGGTCCGCGGTGCGCCCGGGGTCAAATCCTTTGTCAATGCCTTCGACGAGATTTCGTTGTGCAGTTTCTGGCATAAGTGCCCAGACTCGCGCTGCTGGCGAGTCGTGCTGAGTACCAGGTATCGGCCGTAACTCCAATGCCAGACGCTTCCAGTCCTTCACGTGGCCCTGCCCGAATTCCGCAGACGCACCAGGAACGTACGACATTACATGTGCAGATTGCCAATTGGCTTTGGTCTTCAACCAGTGCGCGGGGTACGCAGTAATGGTGGCAAATCCGCGAAAGAAATTGGAGCCAGGCCAACCGCACACGGCAAGTCCAAGAGCCACGATGACTCCGATTTCTGAGGCACGCAGTGGATACTTGTAGTCTATTGAGTTGAGCAAAGGATTGACGCAAAGCAAAAGCAGTATGGCTGCGCCGAACACGGAAATGGGCAGCTGATTGCCAATCAGCAGTGTCTGCCCAATCACCCAATCGTTAAAATAAGTCGAGCAAGCAACGAGCAATGCCAAAGAGATTCCCAAGACGACGGCGCGAATTGTCATAGTCTGCTTCGGACGAAACCAGCGTCCCACTACTGGACCGAAGACACGCTTCGGGCCGGGAATTCTCTACACAATTCCAAAGGCCCCGTCCACAACGGAGGAAATCGTTCCCTTAGTGCTAGGCTTGGCGTAGGCTTCGGTGCCACGGCCGGTCACTTGCCCACTTGTAGTCGTTTCGGGCAGTACGGTGAATTAGCCATGGAAGTGGCACAGTTACTGATCTCGACAACGCCCAATTACGGTATTGCAAAATGAAATTCGGACACTTCGACGATGATGCGAAGGAATACGTAATCACACGTGCAGACACGCCTCGACCTTGGAGTAACTACCTCGGTTCCACTGAATACGGAGCCATAATCACGAATCACGCAGGTGGATACAGCTTCTATCGCAGCGCGCTAGAAAGCCGATTTCTTCGAATCAGACCTAATTCTGTGCCCCTTGATCAGCCCGGAAGGTATTTTTATCTACGTGATAATGAATCTACGGACTATTTCAGCGCATCCTGGCAACCCGTCGGTAAACCACTGGATCGCTATCATTCCACTTGCCGGCATGGCACTGCTTACACGGTCATCTCGTCGGAATATTCCGGGCTTCTTACGGAAACCACATATTTCGTACCACTCAATCAAACCTTCGAGTACTGGCGCCTCAAAGTCACTAACGCCTCTCAGCGCCGCCGGTCCATTTCAGTATTTACGTACTGTGAATTTGCCACAAGTTGGCACATGCCGTCCGATCTGTCGAATTTGCAATATTCGCAATTCATTGCGAAAGCCACGATCGACAACGATGTTCTTGGGATCTCGATTCACCCATACCTGGATTTTGATCCCAACAATCTCGAAGGATGTGGACGCCTCTGGATGGCGATCACTGGCGCCACGTTGGTGGGTTTCGAGACGGTTCGCGAGAACTTCTTGGGAGGCTCGTACGCGTCGTACGCCAACCCAGTGGCGGTGGAACAAGGTAGATGTTCCAATTTTCTAGCTGAAGGGGAAAACCCTTGTGGAACGTTACAGGTCAATCTCGATCTCGAGCCCGGCGAAACGCGCGAACTGATTGTCCTTTTGGGCTTGGGCACGCCCGAATCGCACGGGCATGCGACAATAGCTGCCTTCGGAAGCTCGGAACGGTGTGCGTCCGAACTCGAGAAGTTGAAGTCAAAATGGCATGCGCAATTGAATTCCCTCGTGGTCAAAACGCCAGACCCCGAATTTGACAGTATGGTCAATGTTTGGAACGCCTACAACTCTCTGATTACGTACGCATGGTCTCGACACGCGTCCCTAATTTATAACGGTGAACGTAATGGGTTAGGCTTTCGCGACACGGTGCAGGATTTTCTCGGTGTGACACATTTGTTGGGTGAAGCCATTCAGCCTCGCATTGAGCTGATGCTCTCGGGTCAAGTCGCCACCGGCGGCGCCATTTCCGTAATTGTGCCCGAACGACACAAGCCAGGCCAGGAAAAGGCTCCGGCACCGGAATCTTACCGCTCTGATGATTGCCTCTGGTTCTTCAATGCAATACCGGAATTCGTTGCCGAAACAGGCAATCTCGACTTTTACAACAAATCCATACCATTTGCAGACGAAGGGCAAGCTACGGTGCTCGGCCACCTTAGGCGGGCGCTCGAATTCAATCTCCAACGGACTGGCAAGAATGGCCTACCCTGTGGACTCGCAGCAGATTGGAACGATTGCGTCCAGATGGGCTATGACGGAGAAAGCGTCATGGTAACGTTCCAGCTGCGGCACGGGCTGGTCATTTATTCGAACATATGCGAAAGGTTGGGTCTTGCCAACGAAGCCAATTGGGCCAGAGGTGAGCTTGAATCATTAGACCGAAATCTCCAAGCTGCTACCTGGGATGGTGAGTGGTTCTTGTGGGCCATTGGTGCGGATGGGCACCGCTACGGCTCCAAACAAGAGACGGAAGGGCAAATCTACATCAATACGCAAACGTGGGCAGTGATCAGTGGCGCGGCAACTGATCAGCAGGGACGCAGCGCCATGCGTGCACTGGATGAACGTATCGCGACTCCATTCGGAATCATGTTGAGCGCACCACCATTCACTCTTACACCACGCACCGTAATGGGTGGCGTCATTTACAATCACGGCATCAAGGAAAATGCGGGCATTTTTTGCCACACACAAGGATGGGCGGTTATGGCAGAGACACTGCTCGGCGATGGGAACAAGGCATATGAATACTACCGCTCGTACATGCCGTCCGCATATAATGACCGCGCCGAAGAGCGTGAAATAGAACCTTATGTGCACTGCCAAACCGTTTACGCTCCATGCAATCGCAATTCCGGAAAGGCGCGCGTGCCCTGGCTAACGGGAGCCGCCGCGTGGAGCATGCACGCGGCCGTTCAGTGGATTCTGGGAGTCCGTCCCGAACTCGACGGCCTTCGAATTGACCCCTGTATTCCAAGCTCGTGGCCTGGGTTCAAGATGCAACGAATCTTCCGCGGCAAGCAGATTCAAATTGAAATCACTAATCCGAAGTCGCATTGTAAGGGGGTCTCGGCGCTATCCGTGGACGGAGTGACAATCGCCGGAAATCTAGCACCCCACTCGCTACTCAAAGATGGCAGCCAAATCCTCGCCGCTTTGGATTAGTCCGCCGCATTTACAACCATGAATTGTGCGCGCAGTGGGGTAAATGAAGCGCAATTTCCAACTAGCACTTCGAATCGGCCTGGCTCGACGACGAATTCATTCAGCCGTGGATCAAAGTATTCCAATGCGCGCCGATCCAAGGTCAATTGGACGCGCCGAGTTTCGCTTGGCTCAAGTGAAACCTTCACGAAAGCTTTCAACTCTTTCTTGGGTCTGGTTAGTGAAGATTCAACGTCGCTTACGTACAGCTGGATGACTTCGCTGCCAGAACGCGGGCCAATATTCGAAACATCGAATGAAACCTCCAGGTTTTCCGTGCAGCGGATTTCTGAAGCCGAAAGCGCGATATTTCCAAATTCGAACTGCGTGTAGCTCAGGCCAAATCCGAACGGATAGAGCGGCGTGGAGTCGGCCTGGGTGTAGCTGCGGA
>PMCK01000171.1 GCA_003154095.1 Myxococcales bacterium
TGTAGCGGTCGTTGCGTCATACGTGGGATTGCTGCTGGGCTCACCAATTGCCGTGGGAGAAACGCAGAGGTACTTCGCAACAACCGTCTCGCAGCTGCCCGCGCCGATGGTGGTATTTACCGGAGCATTGTCGAGGTTATTCCCGCAGTTAGTCTTCGCGCAGGCCAAGCAGGCGGGGCTGTTGTTGTAAAGAATCTGCGCTTCGGGCAGCAGAGCCGTGGTGCCTCCCGTGCCAAGTACACCACCGGTTGCAGCTCCCGCCGCCCCGCCGATCGCGGTGCCACCTGCGGACGAAGTCCCTCCTAGTGAGCTGGACCCCGCGACGCTTGTGCCACCCGCGGTGCTGGCTCCACCCGTTGCCGACGTAACGCCACCCGAAGAGCTACTACCGCCCGGTGCTGATGTGCCCNNAGGAACCGCCGCCCGTTGGCTTACTCCCGCCTGTTGCGGAACTTCCTGCGACAGCGGAACCGCCGCCCGTCGGCTTGCTCCCGCCTGTCGCGGAACTTCCTGCGACTGACGATGCCCCGCCTGTTGTGGAGGAGCTCCCCCCGACTGAGGACGCGCCAGCTATCGTAGATGAGCCTCCGGCAGCAGCGCTGCTGCCGCCCGTTGACTTGTTGCCACCGGTCGCGGTGCCACCGCCCGCTGCAGCGCTACCACCCGTCGCCGAGTTTCCAGCCGTGGATGAGGCGCCCCCGGTGCTCGGCACGCCGCCCGTATGCGACGCGCCACCTACCGAATTTGCGCCGCCAGTCGCGTGCGTGCCGGCTGCAGTACCGCTTCCGCCAGTGGCTGATGCGCCGCCGGTTTCGTTGGTAGTGGTGTTGTTACTTGAGCCACTGCAGGCGATGAGCTGCGCCCCAACGATAAGGGCGCCTGTAATTGCTGTGAACTTGAAAATTGGCTTCATAACGATTTTACCCCAGCTACAATTGGCATGAATTGTGATGAACAGGACTTTGGCAACGAGTCCGGCTGACAAAATTTGAACACTGGATTCGGAACCTTGTTTCTCGGTTGCACCATTGCAGCTTCTTGACCACGGCGAACAAGGGCTCCGACTGTTTCCTGGCGTGCATCTATAATCCGACATTGCGACGAGGCAGGTGAACGATAAGTGACTTCTGCATGAAGCCCTGTCGGCATTGTGGACACTCGTATAGCAGCGTTTCGCGGCAACTGGAGGCGTTGCACACAGGCGAACTGTTACAGTTAAGTTACTATGAATGTTAATTCGGTTACATATGTGATAATTATGAATATTCAGAGACACAATAGTGGGGCGATCAATCGGTGCATTGCGGGCCCAAACGGGCTACTGCCTGAAACAGAACTGTCACACAGAACCGATACCCCAAGTGCTAGACAGCAACCCGTTCGAGAGCTCGGCGGAGATTTGTGTGATGACTATTCAGCTAAGCCCATTCACAGTACGGGTTGTCAACCGGTCGGCTTGCCCTTACGTCTATTATTTAGGTCTACTATTGTTATTGATGTGTGGGAGCTGCAGTCGATGCAGTCATTCGGAACCGTCGCAGACTTCGTCAAGCAGCGCACCCCCAATACCGTCACAATTGTTGGCGCGCGCGGGTCGGCTTGCCCCGATTCTTGCTCACAACTCACCGGAATGCCTCCCCTGTGCCCTGTCAAACTGCGCGCAAGGTGTCGATCATTGTCTCCAAATCCCGGGCGTTGCGAGTGCCGGATCGGCACAAGGTCGAGCCAAGTCCGACCTATGCGCCGAGACTCTGGACTGCGCCATCAAGAGCCGCTGTGTGGGGAGCGGCAGCGGGAGGTTTTGCTATTGCGGGTCAGGGATTGGCACGGAATGCATGTCCCCGAAAGCCAACGGTGCCTGTAAGGCCAAACTGGAAGCTAGTCTCGAAACGAAAGATCNNCACAAAGGGGAGGCGGAAGTGCCATGCAGCTAGTTCAGTGCCTTATCAATGCGCGATGCGACCGGTGTTTCTGAGAGCGGTAATGCTGGATCCGATGAAAAGTCTCACTACGGACTGAACACTCTGGTGTCGAACGTCTGCAGATAATTCTGGTGTTCCGCATCACTCGGATAGGCCTGCGGCGCGGTGAAGGGGTACTGCAGCATGCCGTGGAACGGCAGGGGGTCTACGGTGACGGTCTGAGTTGGGTCCAAGATCACCTTGTAATACACATCCGCCTCGAGCATCAGTGAGCGCACCCAGCCATCGGGGGGCGGTGCCAGGCCGGGAAACGTGAGTGTTATCTGATCGCCGTGGCGCATGATCGCGTATTCGTCGTCTGCAGCGCTAAGCAACCCGAGCACATCACCATAGCGCGTGAAGGCTCCGTACGCATAATCGGCTGGGTCATCCGGGATCACGTCGTCGACTGCAACGATTCTGCTGCTGAACGTCGAAGACGTGGTCGTGGCGCGCCCGCGATGAAATAGATTCGCGGAGCTGGCCTCCAAATAGGTCAGATTAACGTCGACCGGAGCCGATTCATCGAGGCGAATCCTGTCGAGCAGCAGCCGCCCCGGTGCCCACACGCCCAGGTGGATGCGCAGCAGGTGCGCGCCCGACGGCAACAGGTTTGAAAGATCGACCACAATCGTTTTGAGATCGCCCGCCGTAGGTCCAAAAGTCCGAATCTTCTGCCATTGGCCCGTGCTGTCCATGGCTTCGACGAATGGCTGCACATCGAGCGTTGTCGGCACTTTGTACTTCGACCAAGCGTCGAGTAGCAACTTTGCGTACTGCAGGTTCTGAATCGTTCCAAAATCGACGGTGTATTCGTCAAGGCCCGCCGGGTCGATGGGCGCAGGCGTATTGTCGAGATCTTGCAGGTACGCCAGCACGTCGTGGCCGTCCTTATCGACGGCGCTAAGTGGTGGACGCAGATCTTGGGTGGTGTACACCTGGAACGGCTCCACGTAGTCCCATTCGTACGTGCTCTCTGCGCTTGAGCTCCAGATCTCGTGATCCGCCGGATGATCGACGACGAGCAGGCGCGCGCGGTCGAAGTACGTGGCCTCGGGTAGCGTCTCTCGCACCCGGATCTCGATGCCATTGTCCGCGTCAAATGCAGCGGTCGGCATCTTCACGTGCGAGGAGTGGAATAGCGCCATACCGCGATTCACGGCCGCGGTCGGTGGCAGCCCAATCACCTCGCCTTCGATGTCGGTCTGATACTCGAATGACGAACCGTTCCAGGCAAATACGTAAGGACAGCTCGAATCACCGTGACTAGCGCCCGTGTGCGATAGGCTCGAGCTGCCGCCCGTCCCGGACGTACTGTAGGATGTCGAGGCGTCATTGCAAACGGCCGTGCCCGGATCCGGGCACGCCCAGCGCCCGTTATTACACGAACAACTGGACGTGATGACCTGGGAGGTGCCGTCACATGCGGTAATCGTCACATCGTATGGACACTGCAGCTGATCGCCGTGACACGTTGCGCCCGTCATCATCTCGCCGTGCGGCGGGCAACTGCCTCGCCCGCTGCAGCCCATTAACAGGAGCGCGCCAATGGCGACTCGCGAATGCGACTCAGCAATATTGCGGATGCGAGACGGTCCAGTCATAGCCTACCTCCAGTTGACGTTATCGATGCAAATCGAATGACACGGTCTTGTCGCCGTCGACGGCGACATCTTGCTCTTCGGTCTTGACACCGGGCGCCCACGCAACAAGCTTGTACTTGCCGGCAGGGACGTCATGAATCATGAACTCGCCGCCCTTATCGGCCTTGGCGAAGTAACTGGACGGCACCACGACGATGTACGCTTTCATGTTCGGATGAACATTGCACAATACCGTGTACGTGCTGGGCTTCTCGAATTTTCTCACGCGAGAGCCGTGAGCGGGAATCATCCCCATGTCCCACTTCTCGTTGTCGGGCGAAAACACGTTGTGCGGGAATGGGTCACTGTTGGTAAACGTTACCTTGGCGCCCGCCGTTACAACGGCCACGTACGGCACGAACGCCATTTGGCGATTGTCCATTTTGCCGGTAACCTCGCGATCCGTGGGCCCATCCTTTAGGTAAACGACCGCATGCTTGGCGGCTGTGGCCGGCGTTGACGTAATCGTCACCGTAAGATTGCCTTTGGTTGCCGCAGCGGGAGTGCCCGAGCCTGCGCTCGACGTTGGCTGAGCGGCGGTGCTATTTGTATTTGTCGTGGCGGCACTCGCTACGGCTGGGCTTGCGGGTGCAGCGCTCGGCGACACCGCGGGCACCGTTGCTTGAACAGCCGCTGGCGCTGCTGACGCGACGGGATCCGTCGGTGCATTCGGGCTGACTGGCGGCGCACTCGAACCGCCACAGTGAATCAATAGACAACTTAGTCCAACGATGCTCTCACGAAGTTTCATTTCGACTGGTTCT
Organism: Myxococcales bacterium; assembly: GCA_003154095.1. Taxonomy (GTDB): domain Bacteria; phylum Myxococcota_A; class Polyangia; order Polyangiales; family Polyangiaceae; genus FEN-1139. Next base: position 4,369 of record PMCK01000171.1, read on the forward strand.
CCTGATGAAAAGGGGCTTCAAAGGGCCCAGGACAAATTGGCGCTCACCTGCTCAACCTCGGTCTTGCTGCTGCCCGGACTGGGCATGACGCTGCCGTTGGCAGCCGTCCAATCGTTCGTGATACCGGGAGCCTCGGGCGGCAGCTTGTACGCGTGCTCGATATCGCCGACGACATAGATCCTGATATTCGGCCTGAACAGCAATGAAACCCCGGGCAACACGCGCAAAAAGCTGCCCTTGCCCCAATCGCTGTCGAGCAAAGTGTACTCAGCTCGAACCGCAGGTATCAGCCAAGGGAACAATACATAGCTGATTTCCGACGCGCCGATGATGCCGCGCCCCTTACGGTTATCCGGCACACCGGGGAGCGGGTTGATGATATCGGTGCCGTTGGCGGCTGTAGGCGGTGTGCCGGGATAAGGCCGATGATGAACCTGGTACTCGAACAAGCCGCTGATGGCGAATGATTCGAGATTGAGCCGTAACGCGTGCCCAACGGCATCGACGGCACTGCGCTGCGGGGCCAGTGCCGGCGCATTGGTACCATTGTCGGCGAGCGTGACGCCGTGATACGCGAATGTATCGAACGTGAAAGACGTCTCAGCCCACGGCTTGACCGGATTGGCCGTTTGCATGCCGTGCGCCCCTTCGCCATCGAGCGACATGCCGCCGAACTTCGCTCCGACGTGCACGTAGACATCCTCGGAGTTTGGCGTGATGAGCCCGGTCTGCGTGGTGGACGCGAGCCAACCCGCTGAATACGCGATGCGGTGCGCGCCAATCCCGTTCATTTCAATGCCGTTGACCGGCGCGGTTCCCAAAACGAACGAGTTGTTCGGATTAAACAGCCCTGCGACGGACACGGCGGGCAGGGCCTTATCCGTGACGTACGAACCATTAGGCCCGAAACTAATGAGTTGCGGCGCCGTCAGACGGCCGAACCAGAGGTTCAGCAGATGCGACGGCCCCGCAAGATCATTCCAGGCCAGAAACGCCGCCCCCAATTTGATGGTTTGGGCCGGCGAGGCCACCACCTTAATGTAGTAAGTAAGCCGATCGCTGAAAGCGCCGGCGGCAAAGAGCGAAACCGGCCCTGCGATGCCATCCCAGGTGAATGAGTTGCCCTGCGCCGCGTGAAGATCGGAATTCGGAAGTACGTAATTCAGGCTGCCTTGCACGAGAAGACTCAGCGGAATTGTTTCCGAAATGCGATCCGGCCAGACCGAGTTGGGGAATGTCTTTTCGTATTCCTCCTGGCCCATCGGAATCGTGTTTTCCTTGGCGGCATCGCTGTCGAGGCTGCCGTTGGTGCTCGGAAAGCGAAAGCCATTGCGCCGAAATGCTTCGCCGAACGGATTGAGCACGGGAAACTGCGTGTGACACGTCTGGCAACTCGTGTTGTACTTGCGCGCAAAGCTTGGGACGGCCGATGCAACTCCTTCATGGAATAGAAGCGTGGACAACGTGCCGACCAATACAAATATCCAAAGCAGTGGCCGCCAGCCGAAGCAGCGAGAAGTGCTGCCCGTTGGTGTCGCCGGGCTCGGCTGCTGCGAAGGAAGAACCGGTCTTGTTCCGCGAGTCATTGCGTCTCTCATCACGCGCCACGCCATGCCGCTTGTCCGCAGCATGAGGCGCGCGGACCGTAGCATCCACACCCGGGGCTGGTGTGAACATTGTGTGTCGAATTGGCGGGGAGCTCCCTGCTCACACAGTTATTCCGAAAATCGGAAGCAGCCCAAATTACACTGATTCACAATGTGCGGCGTTCGGTCAGTAACTGAACAGTCACACATATGTAACGAATTGGTAGTTTACACGGAGCTGGCGACGCGCTGCACACGGACTCGCCGTGCCCATTGCACGTATACAGGTCGGCGAATAGCGCCCATGCTGGGCGCACAAAGGCAAAAGGCGCCGGGTGACGGGCGCCTTTCACTTCATAGCCTGCTGTCAACCACGAAACAGTCCAGGCAACTTTGCGATTACATACCGCACACCGTGCCGCAGCTGCTGGCCAGGCAGTTGACCAGCTGGTTGGCAGGGCCACCCGCCTGGGTGACGTCTCCAAACTCGGCGGGAACGTAAGGCGCGGTGGTATTCAGCGCATTCCC
>PMCK01000550.1:0-3543 GCA_003154095.1 Myxococcales bacterium
TTTCCAGTCCAGTCAGTCAATTTGCCGGGTGCGGGATAACCGATGCCCTCCCACCAAATGTCACCGTCGTTGGTCAGGCCAACATTCGTAAATATCGTGTTTCGGTCAATCGACTTCATGGCGTTGGGATTGGACTGTTCGGAGGTTCCAGGAGCTACGCCAAAGAATCCTGCTTCAGGATTAATCGCGTACAACCTGCCGTCAGCCCCAAATTTCATCCAAGCGATATCGTCGCCCACTGTCTCGACTGTCCAACCAGAAATCGTCGGAATCAGCATGGCCAGATTCGTCTTGCCGCATGCACTGGGGAATGCTGCCGCTATATACTTCTTTTGGCCCTGTGGGTTGGTCAACGAAAGAATCAACATGTGTTCGGCTAGCCAACCCTCATCACGCGCTATGGCGGATGCAATACGAAGCGCTAGACACTTCTTGCCGAGCAGCGCATTGCCGCCGTACCCTGAGCCGTAGGACCAAATCGTACGCGTTTCNNGGCCAAACCCCGTTGTCGCGCTCGCCATTTTTTAACGGTTTTCCGACTGAATGCAGGCACGGTATGAACTCACCCTCTGGACCAAGGGTTTCGAGGACTTTGGTCCCCACGCGAGTCATAATGTGCATATTCACTACGACATACGGGGAATCGGTAATTTCGACGCCAATCTTGGAAATCGGCGATCCGACGGGACCCATACTGAACGGTATCACGTACAGGGTTCTGCCCTGCATACAGCCCGTGTAGAGTTCAGTCATGGTTGACTTGAGCGTCTCAGGATCGATCCAATTGTTGGTGGGGCCTGCCAATTCCTTGGTCTTGGACGCGATGTAAGTTCGATTCTCGACGCGGGCCACATCCGACGGATCGGTTCGAAATAGAAAACAATTGGGACGCTTTTCAGGATTCAAAGGCGTCGCCAAGTTCTCACTGACCATCAGCGAAACGAGACGGTCGTACTCCTGCTTAGAACCATCGCACCATTCGACGGCGTTCGGGCGGCAGAGTTTTGCGATCTCGTCGACCCAGGCCACAAGTTTTTCATTCTGCGTCGGTGCGGTGCTCATCGGCTGTGTCCTTACTGGCTAAAGCGTGTTGTTGGGCAACCCCCACAAGCGGGGTGTCACGCCTGCTTTTGCATGGGTACTGATCCGCGAAAAGCGATTTGTGTCGGAGTTGCCGGCCCATAGTTCTAAGGCGAGGCCGTACTCGCGGGATTCCGCGCATTCTGCGTGTGCTTAGCGCCGAGGGCAGGTTTCCGGGCGGACCGGCCGAAGTCACGAAAGCAACTTCCGACCAAAGAAGTGTGTTCGTCCGGAGCAGCCCTCACTCGCCAGGGCTCATTGTGCGCGCCATCCGTCGATACTCGCTCGGAGTGACACCTTTGAGCAGCCGAAATCTGCGATTGAAGTTGGCCAGATTGTTGAACCCGGCCCGCTCGGCAATTTCGGCAATTCCAAGTTCGTCTTCTAGCAATAGGCGACATGCCTGACCCACACGAACTTCGGCAACGTAAGCTACGAATGGCTTGCCAAAATGACGACTGAAGAATCTACTAAACCCGGCAGGCGAAAGACCCGCAAGCCGTGCCGCATCGCGTTGCGAGATATCACGCGTGGCATTTTCGTGAACGTAAGCGAGCGTGCGACGCATCGTAGCGACTTGGCTGGGCGATTCGGGTTGCGTTATCGTGCTAAGGGATAGTATTGAATATTCCTTGCTTTGGGCAATATCCGCCAAGAGTTGCAACAATTGCCCAAGCCGATCGAGTGGGCTGCGGCGCGGCAAGAATACCGACTGCATTCGATCGGCGACTCGGCTATTCAATTGACCATTCAATGATAGACCACGCTCCGCCTGTTCGAACAGGTCACGAATGGGGCGCGCAACTTGAAGGTCGAGGAAACCACTGCCAAAAACGTGACTGGGGAACTGCAAGACCATCGCCCGAACGGGGCGGCCCGAAATGGGTTCCGAAAGCCAACAATGCGGTGTTCCTGCGCCTATCAGGCATAAATCTCCGGATTCGAATTCTTTTATCGAATCACCCACGTAACGCAGCCCGCGTCCTTGTATGACCAACGTCAACTCAAGGTCGGGGTGATGGTGCCAAGGATACGAGAAACAACTGGCTCTGACGTCAATTAGAGTGAGCGGAAGTACCGGATCTTTGGGAATTAGTTCGAGAGTTGGGTTGCGTCGCCGTGCGTACATAAATCCCCGAGGTAATTCGAATTGGCGAATGCCTTGACTATTATTAGGGACATCGCGCCCGTGAGCAAATCGCTAAAGTTAACCGGTATCAAAAAAGTACCATACCGGTTTCCGGTTCCCGCACGAGGGAAATTATTCAGGCTGGACTTCTCCGATAGTTTTTTCCTCTTTGTTGAGCTCGATTGGGGTCTATCGGCAACCTCGGCCAGCACGGACCAACACGAATTCCTGTTAACCTAGGGTTGACAGGCGGCCCAGGCCGGGCGAACACAGTCGCGCATGTTGACTCTAGTGAACCGACAGCAGCAACTCAGTGTCCTCGCCGATCAATTGCCTGTTGGTGCCACGTACTGCATGGACACCGAATTCGATTCGCGCGCGGATGGGACAACGCTGTGCCTCCTGCAACTACGCGCAAACAGTGAAACGTACGTCATTGATTCACTGGCAGTGCGCGATCTCAGTCCGCTGACACCAGCCCTAGGCAACCCCGACTCTACGTGGGTACTGCACGGCGCCCAGCAGGACATACCTTTGTTGCTTTCGGCTTTGCGAATTGCCAAGGTTCCAAAACTTTTCGATACCCAAATTGCCTGGGGGCTAATTAGCCCGGAACCCGCGACGTCGTTTGCCTACTTGACATACAAATTGTTGGGCCAGCGAAGTTCCAAATTCCACCAAACGGATAACTGGACGCGTCGTCCACTTTCGGAATCTCAAATCGCCTACGCCGCGCATGACGTGGACAGTCTTCCCCGCATGTACGAAATGTTAATGTATCGCATAACGGAACTTGGGCGTAATCGGGCAGTACTCGATGCGTGTCATGAACACTTGTGCGGGCTACCGGAGGCATCGGAGCCAATTTCACTCGACAGCTACCGCAACGCTTGGCAACTGGAACCCGAAGGTCAAATTGCGTTGCGTGGCCTGATAAGTTGGTACAATGGCCTAAGTCAGAGCGAGCGCAACAAGACAATCGAAGCAAAACTCCTTTGGTCGCTGGCTAACCGACTTCCACAAACTCCTGAAGCCTTGCGGCAGGTACGAGGGATGCCGCGTTTGCCGGCGACGCAGCAAGATCGCATCTTGGCAGTAATTAGGGGCTCGATTCAAAATCGATCGGCTGCAGTGAATCTACTCGAACCACCCCCTTACGCGACGTTCGAACGGCTACAGCTCGACGCCTGGCTCGAATACGTGCGCACGATGGCCTGCTCGAAGGCCCAAGTCTCCAAGGAACTAGTTCTCGCGGGCCGCCGATTGCGTCAACTAAAGGAAGTCGTACTCGTGGAAGGCCTTGACGCGTTCAACGTCCAGTCGCTCATCAAGAC
>PMCK01000550.1:3637-4936 GCA_003154095.1 Myxococcales bacterium
ATATGTTCGGCAAGGTAGTCGTGACGACTGGACTCCGCTTCAACCGGATCCCCATCCGCGACCAGCCCCGCCCTTCGGTCCACATCGCAGATTAGCTCGGTCACTTCCTTCATCGATTGTGTACTGCCAGCCGTCTTGCCATCCGCTGGAGGCTTATTCGAGCCACCGCAACTTGTGAGTGCCGCAACGACCAAAAGGACAGCTAAGGGGTGTACATTCGTGACGGCTCGGGGAATCATGGGCATCATTCTACACTAAATGTAACGCGCCACGGTTTTCTTTACGCTGCTTGCGTAGCCGCCGCCGAACAGATTGACGTGCACCAATAGTGGGTAAAGTTGCGAGAGTGCCACACGTTCTTCGCAGCCGGCCAAGAGGGGATAGCATTCGGCATAAGCTGCAAAGACTTTGGCCGAAAAGCCTCCGAACAATCGCATCATGCCCAGGTCCATCTCGCGATGTCCACCATATACTGCTGGGTCAATCAAGCAGGGCATGCCGCTTGAGTCCGTATGCAGATTTCCACCCCAAAGATCGCCGTGCAGCCGCGCAGGCGGTTCATCTGCAGGATACAATTTCGGCAGACGCAGCGAGAGTTTCTGAAAATCGCTGGCCGCGGTGGTGTCCAGCCTTCGAGCGTCTACAGCACGCCTAAGCTGAGGTTCCAGCCTGTGGATCCAGAAGAATTCGGGCCAGGTGGGTTCAGTTCGGTTGTCTTGCGGTAACGATCCGATAAAGTTGTTCGCATCGAAGCCAAAATTGGTCGCAAAAACCTTGTGCATTTGCGAAAGTCCTTGGCCGAGTCGTTCGTCGAAGTTGGCAGATGCCGGGCCCGGCTCAATCCATTCGAGCACGAGATAGGCGGCTTGCCCCGTCGCATCCTCGTGACTTACGGCGTACACTTCGGGCAAGCGAAGCGCACCTGCTTCTTTGAGCCATTTCAAACCTCTGGCCTCAGCTGGAAACATGCCGCGCGGTGCATTGAGGTTCGATTTAACGAATGCTCGACGACCGTCGGACAGATCTATCCGGGTGGCTTCATTGATGTCACCGCCGGCAACGGAGGCTTTCTTGACAATCTTCGAACCCAAGGTTGCCTCGATGCGTGACTGGGTATCCGGCGTCATCCTAGGCCTCGTTCGCTCGAAATATGTTCGAGTAAACCGCGGCAGGCGCGTTCGCAGATGTCGATGACTTCGTCGAAACCGCCGGGGCCGCCATAATAGGGATCGGGAACCTCGGCACCGGGCTCTGCCGTCGAATCGAAGGAACGAAGCAATCGGATTTTGGCTTGGGTCG
>PMCK01000006.1 GCA_003154095.1 Myxococcales bacterium
TCGCGAGGAAATATTCCTGCCAGCCGCTGGGGTGTCAAATGCACGGATCATTGAACGAGCCGCATCCGCGGGAGTCGGCAAAGATTTTCTGACCAAGCGCGTTCTTTCTGTCGCGCGAAGCGAGTCCTCGTCCAGTGAGGATGTAGCCGCGCTGTCCGCGGCCGGTATACTTAACCGAATTTTCGGTTGGGCCCCAGCAACTCTGTTCAGTAATGCACCGTTGGCAATCGGTGGACCTGCCATGGCAGGTGCTCGATTCAAACTTCCGCAAAATATCTCGACTCGCAGCACAGAAGCTTATGCAGCATATGCCTACTATGTCGCAGGACTTCTTCTGCGAGCCACTCCGACGCTAGAGAAACGGCGATTGTCGACAGATGCTTCGCAAGTGCGTGCAGACATTTTGGCAATTGGCGAATTGTCACTGACCACAGTGCTTGAATATGTGTGGGGTCTGGGCATTCCCGTGTTGCCTCTAAATGATGCCGGAGCGTTTCATGGTGCGACATGGCGCCTATCTGGTCGAAATGTGATCGTGATCAAGCAAGGTACCCACTTGGAATCGCGATGGATTCACGACTTGCTCCATGAATTCAGACACGCGGCCGAAAATCCCGATGCCACGGATTTTGCCTGCATCGAATACGACACGCCGTTAGGCGAGAAAGATATCCCCGACTCCGAGACGGTTGCTTCAACGTTTGCGGGGGACGTGATGTTGGCAGGTCGTGCAGAAGACCTTGCCGAAATGTGTGCGAGAGAGGCAGCAGGAAGTATTGAGCGCTTGAAGTCTGTCGTTCCGCACGTAGCCCAGCGCGAACTCGTGTCTACAGCCGCCTTGGCGAACTACATGGCATTCAGGCTTTCGCTTCAAGGTCAATCCTGGTGGGGTGTAGCGACCAAACTTCAATCAGGAGGCACAGATCCATGGTTGATTACAAGGAACCGAGCTATTTCGAGCCTTGACCTGTCAAGGCTGGATGACCTTGAACGGGCAATTCTTCTCCGCGCGCTCGAAGGAGATACCAAATGAGTGCTGATGCGAATCAAACGGCGTTGAAACCACTGAACTTGTCCTGCACGAATACGGATTGTCCCAATGACCTTCATTGCTTCCTGCAAAAAAAAGCAAAAGCGTCTCGCTCCGGCGGTGGACCTTGCCGCGAATGTGGAAAAGACTTGGTTGAGTTCTCCCGAGTTCAAGCTCGCGACCTGAAGGATGTGAAAAACACATTTGAATCCTTGAGCCGGGAATGGATTCGTCACGAATTTTGGGAACGTCCCATTGACCAACACGCAATTAATCACGCGCGGCGAAAGGGACGACAAGCGATTCGTGATAACCTGGCGGCAAAACGAATCAGGCAATCAGTAGGGAGTGCTCAAAACCCGCGCGAAGGCCAACAAACCTCGTACGAAGGTAACGTGCTCTACTATGCGCAACACGCAGTCGCTGCGTGTTGCCGCAAGTGCATTGAGTATTGGCACGGAATTCCCAAAGGAAGTGATCTTACAGAGGACCAAATTGACTACCTCGTAAGTCTTGTGTTGTTGTACGTCGACAAAAGGATGCCAGATCTGGCGGAGGGGCCTATCAACGTTCCCCCAATTCGCCGGACCAGTAAGAACATGAGCAATGGCTAATTTCATCGATACCGACAACTACTCTGCTATTTTGCGTGACAAGTGCGTCAATCTCGCAGAACAGCGCATTCTTGTCAGTCGACTTGCGGGGAGCGAACAGGCGAACGACCTAACCGTGCCCCCCAACTGTGGCGGTCTTGGTCGCATCCGGCACTTTAGCCGACATGCAGATCCCGAGTGGGTCCCGGATCCATTGCACATAGACACGGCCTCTCGTGCTCTGAACCTACTTCCTGGCGAAGTATTGAGAGCTCAGGTCTTCCAGAACGCCGCGTGCAACTGGCGTTGTTGGTACTGTTTTGTTCCGTTTGAATTGCTCCGCGCCAGCGAAAAGCGCAGTACGTGGGTCACCGCGGGTGATTTATTGGACCTTTATCTAGCCGTAAGTGACCGACCACCAATGCTTGACCTCACCGGGGGACAGCCAGACCTCGTTCCAGAATGGGTACCGTGGACAATGCAACTGCTGCGCGAAAGGGAGCTCGAAGGTATCGTGTATCTGTGGTCCGATGATAATTTGAGCACCGACTACTTTTGGACTCAACTTAGCGAAAAAGACCGCGAGCTCGTGGCGACGTTTAGGGGTTATGGGCGTGTCGGATGCTTCAAGGGATTTGATGCACTTTCATTTTCATTCAACACCAAAGCTTCCCCCGACCTATTCAATCGCCAATTCGAACTGATGCGGCGATTCGTACGGGCGGGAATTGACATATACGCATACGCGACATTCACCACCCCAACTCCTAATGGCATTGAGGACTCCATGAAACGATTCGTCGATCGTTTGCAGGACATTGCTCCAAATCTGCCACTGCGTACGATTCCTCTTAAAATCTTCCCGTTTCGGGTGGTGGAAAACCGGTTAAGCGTCAATTCTCCTCACTTAGTCGCCATTGAGCATCAGAAAGTCGCCATCGCTGCATGGCGGCAAGAACTCGAAACTCGATTCTCATCGGAATTGCGCGGCCTTTCCGTCGTAGACGTCCCCCTCTAGTCCTCATTGGTGATCCGTTGCCTTGGTCCAACTGGAGCATTGCAGCTGACGGGCTACGCCCGCAGCTGAACGCCGTTGTTGGACTATTCAAATCGATACGCTACGTGTCATGACTGCCATTCGAACTCTTGGGTGCCAAGAACTCATACATGCTGCAGCATGCAAGAGTGCCAATAGTATATACACACAGCCGAAATAGAATCAACGCAGCTGAAGATTTCGCAGCTAACAGAAACAGAGCGCTAGCGGGTATTCCCAGAAGGGCAAGTAGCAGAAGCAAAATAACCACCACGTAAGTCTGGTTGCGAGTGACCTTGACTGCCTGTATCAAAGCCGATTTCACCGAGAGGTGCCGATCCACGATAAGGGGAAGCCAAGCGATAGTGCGATAGGATAGATAGAAGGCTATCGCGGAGCCAATTGATTGAACAATCATCATCCGCCCGCCGAGGCTCGGTGCAAGAATGCTTCTTGCCGAGTGCAGCGCATGCGGGATGGCCGTCATGCTTGCACATGCGATAAAAGCAGGCAATACGGACCAATCCAATCGGAACAACGAGCGTATGCGTGCGGGTTCACTGCGTATCAATCTGAGCGCGTACGTTATCTGACCAGGCAGAATAACTGACCAGAGAAAGACGCCGAGGATCCACTTGAATTGCGGATTGGCCGCACGAAATGCGTAATCGATGATCCTATCCGAAGCGCCAATCCATATGCACGGTACCGCGCCGAGCCCTAATGTGGCAGCAACGGGACGCCGTCTCATCGTTGATACGACAGTGCCACTAAGCTGATTCAGAATCCTTGCTATTTGCATTTTGACGGATGGTGTCGAGTCGAACGGTGATATTGCAACATTGGAAGTCTTCATCATCGCCATCCTATTCGGCAACTTCCACGTCGCAATTGTCGCTTAGGTGCAACGTGCGGATACCAGTTCCTTTCGCCACAAAGTGGTCAAAAGGTAATTGGGTCGGGTTCGGGCAAGTTCCAATCGTCATTCACAAAACACTCGGGCACTGGGTGGGTGGGAGAAGGCGAAGGCAAACCAGGCCAGGAGGGGTCGAGATATGGCGCGACGTCGTCCACAAGATCGGCTACAGGATCCACACAGGCACCTAGCACATTGGATCCGGCATTGCCGCATTCGGACCTGCTACCTGGAAAGTAACACGTCCATGCGGCATCCGCAGCATAGTAGACACATTGCAGCGCCTGACCGACGGCATCTAACCCAGCTGCGTCCCTCTTGTTAATTGGGTCATTGCTGACATATACATAGAAATTCTGCTGCCTGCTCCGGAATCGAATTGGATCCTTGGACACCCACCTGCCAATTCGGGCATCGTAATCTCTTGCGCCAAATCGCGTCAGCTTAGTATCCGGGTCATACTGCCCGCCCGCGAACCCAAACGGCATCCAGTCATCAGTCCCCGCAACAAGCGTCCGCTCGCCGAACGCCGCGTAAGTCGCCTGAAACGGAATATCACTGGAATTCGCGGTATTGATTGCCAATACTGGGGACCCCAACTGGTCGCTGACGACGCGATAGGTCACCCCGCCGCGAACCACCAAATCCGGCACATTGGGCTTGCTTCCGTATATGAACTCCCCCACCAAGTTCCCCGACCCATCCAACTCCGCCACCGGCTTCAACTGGTCTCTGTAGAGCCACTGCTTGGTAAGCACGCCATTGACCATCTTGCCGATTCTTCGCCCCTTGCCGTCCGTGACGTACTCAATGAGCCGTCCATCGGGGAGGCTGACGGTAATCAACGAGCCCATCGCATCGTAGGTGCTTTGTTGCCCCCGCGGGTTTGATTCGAGTGACGGCCGCACGTGCTCGCTGCGCTGCGCGCGTGCGAGGACCCCAAATCCGTGCTCATTCCGCTTCGCTGCATTGCGCGCGGATGGGGTACCTGACGCTGGGGTGCGTCGAGTCACGTTTCGGGATTTGCGAACTGGACTGCGCCGAGCATGCCATTGCCGAATTGTTGGGACGGTGGCGTGATGACTGCAAGATGCGGATGGCATGCTGGCAAGACCTAATTCACGAGGCCAATTGACCAGGCAATTGCAATCAATACCTGAGACAACATGGCTTCCGACAGTTGTCCCCACTTCGCCTGCAGTGACGCTTCGCGAACGGGCTGAGCGAGATGCGTGACGGCCACTGAGTCTTCCCGCAGACCCCCCGAGCCCGCTGGCAGGTACACGTAGTTGGCGAAGCGCTTGCGCTCTTGGACCCGTGCAGCAGTCACTGGAACTGCAAGAAACAGCCCACCGCGGTTGAGCTGTTCGCGTGATACGATGATCACGGGGCGAGTGCCGCCTTCGAAGATGTCAGCAAGGTAGATTTCGCCTGGCGCTACGGTCATCCTAGCTCGCTGCGGTTTATTTCGTTGAGCGATTCGCCACGTACAGCAAACTCACGGGCGTCTTCCTCAAGTAGATGCGTTGGAGGCGCCTCCCGCTCAATGGAGCTAGCGGGCAGTGCGATCACGAGAACCCTTTGACCATTAGACCAATCTGTGCGCTCACTCAACTGAACTATCCCGTCCTCGACGTGTCCGATAGCGCCTAACATTCCTTGATTCTAGCACAACTTCGGTGCTCAGCGCACCCAGTTCGGACGAACTATCCAGATGTCGCGCTTTGCGAATCCTAGCTGAAGTAACGAAATAACGGTAACCGCGGACGTTGCCCCCATCACTGCAGCAAGCTCTGTTCTAGTCTGAAACGCCTGGGTCCAACTGGAGCGTTGCAGCTGACGGGCTGCGCCCGCAGCTGAAGCGCAAATCCGTTGGACTGACCGAGGCGTTCGTTAAATGTCGATCGGGCCACAATCAGAAGAACACAACGGAAATAGACACTACCAAGAATACCACAGCCGCGGAAAATGTCGCAGCTCGATCATTTCGACGCACGGAAACGACTCGCTCCGGCAGGAAACGGCGCTGCGTCTCGCCCGCCTGTCTTCTCGATAGACGATTCAAGGAATTATTTTGCATTCGAGTGAGGGCTGTGCCAATCAGCCAAATCCAGAGTATGTTCGGAGTCACTAGAAGCAAACCAGTGAGCCGCGACCTGGCTCCAAACACCGCCGATCCTTCGAACACCGTCCCTCCGATGACTGCGGGAATAATTCCCTGCCACTTCAACCCGGTGAATGGAATCGTAGCACAGCCGACGCCCGCCACTAATGCAGACGCAAATGTCAACATCAGAACACGCACGATAATCTGCTCGATTGCGTGGAAGAGAAGATCACGCGTGCCAGCCATGCCGCGGGTTGCCTTTCGAAATAGTCGCAGCTCCAGTGGGAGCCAAACGAATGCGAATAGCGCGCTTGAAAGAACAACGGCAACAACAAGTAATGGCAGCATAATTACATGCTCGCGCAAGATTCTTCGCACTGCCGGAGCGTCATGTCAGTCCACTCCTGGCAATTGGTTCCAAATCCACCACCCCGGATGTCAAAGTATGGTCGCTTGCCGGAGTCGATTGATGATGCAACACAATCATCAACGCAAGTGTCGTTGTGAGATTTCTCGTCGCAACGCCCTGGAGTGAACTGCTCAGGCGAGTTAGAGCCGGGACTACCAAACTGGCTTCCCGACGCGCCCTGACCGCCGCATATCCAGAAGCCTCCTTGGAAGACGCAGAAATAGTCGTGATGGAATGGATTCCCCGAAAAGTCCGGGCCATTCATTCTGTTGCTCAGATCAGGGTCATCCCATCCGCGAATCGGTCGCTGGCACAGAAACACGTCTCGCCCTGTCTCATCTCGCAATTCAACCGGAGCATTCAGCGCATACTGATAGAAATTTGTGCCAATTGCACCAAACCTGGATCGGTCCTTGGCCGTCCACCTTCCGGCCACCGCGTCGTAATCCCTTACTCCAAATCTGGTCAGCTTCGTGTCTGAATCATATTGCCCACCAGCAAATCCAAACGGCACCCAATCATCAGTTCCGGCAACCAGGGTCTTCTCGCCGAATGCGGCGTAAGTCGCCTGGAACGGGATGTCAGCCGAATTCGCCGTATTAATGGCCATCACCGGCGACCCAAGTTGATCGCTGACGAGCCGGTAGGTGACGCCGCCACGAATCACCAAATCCGGCACGTTGGTCTTCGTACCGTAGATGAACTCGCTGACCAGATTTCCAGCCCCATCAAGCTCCGCCACCGGCTTCAACTGGTC
>PMCK01000046.1 GCA_003154095.1 Myxococcales bacterium
ATTGACGACTTGCACGCTTACCTCACCCGGACGGCGGACGGCGGCATTGTCAAACCGGGACCGTTCGATTTGACGACGGTGATTGGCGTGCAGCGGGCGCTCAATTTTCTCAAGATAGTCGAGCCGCCGCTGATTGAGGATGGTATCAATGGGCCGAAGACCAAAGCAGCCGTACGCGATTTTCAACGGGCCAATGAGCTCGTGGTGGATGGCGTTGTCGGGGAGAAGACGCGGGCCAAGCTGGCGTATGCCTTGAGCACCCATCCTGGATAGGAAAGCAATGCCACGAATTTCGGCCGAACTGAAATGCGGGAAGGTCGCCTGATCAGAAGAAATCCAGTGCATCCGGTTCATTGCTGTCGTCGAAGCCAAGCGCTTGCAGCTGCTCTGAAGTGGTCGCGGCATCCGCCAGGTGCGGATGAATGCGAAGCAGGAGCGTTCGAGCCAAGGCGATCCATTCGTCGTACAATTTGCGCTGCGCGTCCGAGATCGACACTCCGTACGGCTGCACTAGTTCGTACAGTTCCTTCGGGCACTCCATGTATCCGCTGAAGGGGTGCTCCGCGTGCTCGGCTGCCTCCGCGATTGCGCGCTTCAACATATGTTCTGCAATGATTGGCGCTGGTCCCGCGGAATCGTCCTTCTCAAGGCCTAGCGCCGTTGAGAGCGCTGCTGCCCGTGCTTGGTGCCAATCTCGGAGTTCGGGAGCGGCATTTCTGTACTGTTCAGCAGTGATTAGCGCTTTCAGGAAACTGTCGATATTGTAGCGATGGGAGGGCATCTTTGAAAAACCTAGCCGAAAATATGATACTGAAATAGGGCAATTTTGAGCAGCCCTGGAGCACTAGGGATTGGTCAATGGACGACTCCAAGATATTTTTCGGCGCATCCCTGACAAATCGAGTCAAGCATATGCTCCGGTTCCATTCTACCTTGGCACATCGGACACCAGCGGTAGCTCGAAACTCTGTGACCGTGCGCCTTGGCAATGAGTTCCGCGACTCGTGTGGCGCGCGCACGAAGCGCCACCTTGGCGAACGGGTTCCCTTTTGTCATGGGGCAGCTAGGATTGCTCCAATCAATGCCAGCCTCCATGATCTCGATTCCACCCGCTCCCACGCGGACGATAACTACCGCTGGGTCACCGCCAATGAGCTCGCTGGTGCTTCCCTTTCTCACGGGGTTTGGCAACATAGACTCGACGAGCTCCAGCCACTCGTCAATTGAGCGCGTGCGGCCATATTCGGAGCTATCTAAGCAACCAAACTGGCCTCGGCAATCCGCACAGTCCCAAACGGGGATTCCATCTGTGATGACGCAACCACCAATTTTAACCTCACCGCGCTCTGCGGCCTCGAAGGTAGCAGGCGTCGGCTCACCGTAAACAATGGGTCGAACCCTGTTAGAACCGCAGTAGGCACAATGTCGAGGTTTCCGAGACATGGGATGACGATGTCGACGATACTAGCCGCAATCTATTCAACCTGCACCACTAGGGCAGACAGCTAATGTCATAGCTGAAGGTTTATCGCTCGCAGGCGTTTGGTGGTGTCCTAATTTGATTTTGGGCGCGCTACCTTGGCAACTGGCTCAACTGCCCCGCTGTCACGGTCCGGAAGCTCGTCGCTTGCGTGGGCTTAGTGGCGGATGCGGCTGCTCTTGGAAGCAGACATCAGCAGATCGGGCGTAGCTGAGTGATTCGTAAACTCGGAACTGTGTTCCAATCGCTCCCTGAATTCTAATCCACACTTTGCGTCCCCCTCCCTTGGTTGGCCTGCCCGGTGACACGTAGACCTCTAGCCCATGTCCGCTCCACACAATCGGGCCAAACTTTGCCATTTGAATATCCCACCTTTCAACTGGGTATATTCGGCCATCTGGCCGGCCTCTTTAGATCAGTGACAACACAATTCGGTCGACCGACTTAATCCAGTATAAAATAAGGTGGTTTGTGAAAAAGTGACATGCTAAACTAGCTCAATTACCCGAAACAATGTCGGTCTGGCTCAATCGCAACCAGGACCAAGGGTTGACCGAGGTCATTTTCTGTCATTGCTAGTCCGGGATCGGAACACCGGGCCGCTTTGTCAAATCGAGTTAATTCATTGAGTTAGGATGCTGGCTCTCGCTTTCAATCCCTTGGCGTCCGAGCGCCACAATTTCGTTGGTGATTTGAAGAATCTCGCTGCGTTACTCTTGTCAATTATGGCGGGAACTACGCAAAACGCAATTGCGCGCACTGTGCATTTTTATAGAGTTTACTCTGTGATTGATGAGTCGAATGCCCCTAAGCAGGTCGATATTGCTAAGGCTATTCGAGAAATCTCCAAACTCCCATTTGTCGCTAGCGACGGTCATAAGTCCAGATATCTGGAGGAAGACGACGGGAAGGTGCTGGCTTGCTGGACCGACAAATCAACCAATCGTCTCAAGGTAGGAAGGACTCGCCGACGGTTTCTGCCCTTCATCGAAAAGGGCGGGGAATTTGGTCCATTGCCAATAGACAGCGGCACCGGGGTTGTCGATTTTACACATTTGAGGTTCTTCGACCAATCGATTGTTGGCGCTTTGTTCAACGGATTCTCTCCTAGAACGAGTGCCGTTTCTCGGTATCTTGCGGCGCGCGCAAAATGTAGCGGAGCCGAGTTTGAGTTGCTCATAAACCCCGACGTGCTGGCTCAGCTCGATCGCATAAAGATTTTGAGGATGGTTAATATAAGGATCCGGTCGTCTCAGGTTGAAGCGATCAGAAAGGCCGATAAGTCCCTTGCTGACGCTTTTGAAGCGGCCTCTAAAGCTGGGGATCCGTTTGAAGCAGAGCTTTGCTTATCAGCAAAGCCTCATTCTAAGCAAAGCCTCCCTATGGAATGCATAAGGATGGTGCGCAAAGTTTTGCGAATTGCGAACACCAATGACGGTGTAACTAAGCTTCGCATATCTGGTAAAGGTTCACAAAACGAAGAGATCCTGATTGATCTGCTCCAGGATGCGCTGGTCTCAAAGAAAGTTGTAGCTAGATCGGCAAAGGATTCTAGGTATCTGGATTCAGCTGGAGCTTTTGCTGCCATCGGAGAAGCCTATGATGAACTGAGCGCCGAGCTAAGCAAAGCCGCGGGGGTGGCATATGCAAATACAGAAGAATGATTCGGATCTCACGGTATCTGCAATTTACAAGCGCCATTTCTTGCAACTTGAGAAGATTCTAGGGTTGCTCCTATGTGCCGCATTTGTCATTTGGAGCGAAAAGTTCGGAGGGTTGCCCAAACTCGATGATCTACTGAAGGACAACCGCGCAGCAATATACACTGCGCTTTCCGCTGTTTTCGGGGCCCTATTGGGATTTGTGATCACGTCGGTGTCAATTTTATTGCCAGCGTGCCAAATGCCGGCTCTTGACATGGTTGTCAAGAGCCGGCATTACGATCAGCTTTGGGAAACCTACACAAGCGCAATGTGGTGGACAGCGCTAGCCACAGTGTCATCGCTTGGGGCTCTCCTAATAGACAAAGATTCTAGCGGAATATGCGCACACAGACTGGTCTATTTAGTTTTTGCCTCGACCCTATTATCAACGTTCCGTCTCAGCCGCTGTATTTGGATACTAGAGCAAGTCGTGCGCGTCGCTGTAGGAAAGAAAACTTAGCGCAAAGACAGTCCACGGCGATCTACTGCGTCTCTAGTTCTTCTTCCAGAGTCGTTATCAATATGTCAGCCACCGCGCTTCGTATGCGCGTGAGGGCTTTTAGCACAATCCGCATTTCGCTCGTTTGAGCTTCTTTTATTGCTCGCTTGCAGGCAGCGACAATTTCTTCGGGCTCAACTCGAAAGGCTGACGGGAAGTCCTTCTTCGTAAGCATCATACAATCGAAAGCATGGGAAGCGTGCTGCTTTGCGGTGGTTGCATGTTTTCTGGCGTAGGTCAGCTGCCAAGAAACCGGCAAAACATACCACCTATCCCCGGATTTACCGGGGACATGAAGAACAATAGGCTCACCGCGCCATACTTGGATTTGATTTGCTACAGACTTGGCGCGCTTGATTCTTACGATATGCTTCTTATTATCCACAACAATAGTGGCAAGAGAATCCGCAATGTCGGTTTCGGCATCCGGAACTAAGCGGGCAAACTCAACCAATGTTCTCCGGCTCAATTCTTTTAGATTGCTGCCCACAATTCAAGCGTAGCACCATAAATTGAACAGCCGGCTTAATTTATTGTGGCTTGTGTGGCTTGTTTTCGGCGGATCGAGCTTCTTGCGCGATTGCAATTTGCACAGCCCTAGAAGGCGAATCCACGGGACCAACCCCGAGAACCGCAACGAATCTACGGCCCCCGGAATCAGATTCGTGAGCCCACGCATAGGCGGTTTTGGCCTTTGGGTGGGCTTCCAGATCGAATACTTCGACAACGCCATCCCAGGCAACCTCGCCGCGAAACTCCTCGCGCACTGGCACCGACTCACGATGAACGGCCCGGGCTTTGTGTAGGTCCCAAATCGCCCGCAGAAGCCGTTCGATCTCGGAGGCGTCGGTCATGCCGCATTCACCGTGTCAACTAGTTCGGCGATTGTCCAAACATGATCGGTAACGCCAGCTGCCATCGCAGGAGTCACGCGAAGCGTCCGGTGGACGCGGCACAGATTGTAATTCGCGAAATGAAGCGCCATTGCTGCCTTGTGATTTTCGAGTTTCTTACTGAACGCGTTGGTCAATCTGGTCATGCGGCGATTTGACATTCTGATACTGAGATTTTGGCGCTCAATGTAGCTTGTTGACACGCGTTCTTCAATAGGCTCACCAAAGACCGGGCGCTTTTCGACGCTGGTAACTCTGGGCGGGCTATACCGGCCGCTACCGGCTGGCTCTTCTTCGTACGACTTTACGATTTGAGCATAGTCAACTGCGTCTCCGAAGGCTTCCAAAACTGACTCTGGATATGCAGCTAGCGCATCGGACGACAACTGGACGCGATTGCGCAGACGCGAGGCCAAGTCTGAGACGAATGCTTTTGCATTCGACATGTCGCGCTTGCCAGTGTGAAAGCACGGAATCAATTTGGTATCCGCGTCGATGGCAACGAACGTCCACTGGTCGCCAACGACTAAAGCATTGTCGTCCTTACGAACATTCCTTTGTTTCTTCGCGACGTATCCCCAGATCTCGTCAATCTCGATTGCTTCACAAGTCAGGTCGGTCATCATTCGATCCTGAAGTTTCTCGCAGGCTTGCCCGACGCGAACCATTAGACGCATGATTGTGTCACGGTGCACGTCGGTCATGCGCTCAATCGACCGAATCGAGACGCCCTGAACGAGCGCTCGGATGATCGTGATTTGCTTGTCTCGGGGAAGTGCGTTAGCCATGGACTTAATGTAACACGAAAAGTCAGGCGTGCAATTAGTTTTCGTACACGAAAAGTCGGATTTCTGCTAGAGTCCTGATATGACTCTGAACATGACGAGAATGGGTCGACCGGCCAAAAAGAAGTCAGAGGTCAAAGGGGAAACCCTAACCCTGAGACTTACTAAGGTAGAGCGCCGAGCCGCTGACGAGGCAGCCAAGCGCGCCGGGGTATCGGTGTCGGACTGGGCCAGAAGGGCCGTCAATTTGGCTTCTGGCGCAACTAAGCTATAATGGGAGCGGAAGGCAGCGGATTCGAACCGCTATGGCGGTCCAAGCGCCATACCTGGGAATGTAAAGTCCCCACTGGTCTCCAAGATCTGGTACCTTCCTAAGTGCGCTCGGTGGGACTCGAACCCACAAGCTTGTCACGGCGGCCGATTTAAAGTCGGGTGTGTTTGCCAGTTCCACCACGAGCGCGCAGATTGACGCCCAGCCCACCACGGGGTGGGCGTTGGTCTATACGGAAGCGATGCTGTGACGGATTACTCGCCACCAACGGAGTCTAAGCAAGAGCGGACAACTGGGGAGGCGGTGCAGTTACGTCATTTGTCTGTTTCCTCATCTGAGTCATCGTCATCGATTTGAGTAAGCAGGAAGTTATGAAGTTTCGTCGCTTCCGACTTCGTGAACGTTGGTGGCAACGGAATCTCAATGATTTTTCCTTTGCCGATCTTGCATTTGTAGATAACGAAGTCTTTCGGAACAACAACAACCTGAGTATCGCTAGCGACCGCAGCTATCGCCAGTGGCTTTGTCTCAGTCTCTTTCTGGTTTGCTGACGCATTCGGCAGCAGCCCGTCCGTAGACATCATTAGATTGTTTGGCGAAATCAGATCGGCAACTTTCAAGGAGTCAAGGAACGCCTCTGCCGCCGTAGCTGCCATGGATTCCAATATCTTGTGGTCACGATAAAGTATGTTCTTTAGGCCTTCCTTCGTAGGAACTGGACTGCCAGCGCCCTTCTCGAGCAACTTCGAATACAACTCTGGAGTCTTGAGCGCGGCAATCTTCGCAATGCGCGCTTCTTCTGGATCCGCAGGGAAGACAATCCGCGTCGCCACGGGAGTCAGTTTTAGGCTCCCATCGTTCCCGCGCCCGACGCGTTCTATCAATCCAAATTGAACTGCAGCAGGTATTCCGTAAGCCCAAAGACGATCGGTTGTCTTTGTAAGGCTTAGCGTCTTCATAACTTCAGTGTTTTTTGCCTCGGATCCTCCCGCTTTCTTGATCGCCTCAACAATTTCGAGCGCCTTGGTCAGTCCGAAATACGGATACGCAGTTTCGGACCTTTGCTTTGCAGACCCGTTGCCATCGACTTTTAGGTTGAGTTGCGGGTCCGCTGATGAGCTTGGGCTGGATTCCAGATTCTCTGATTCTTCGGCCATTGTTCGACCTCCAGGGCCGAGTGTTGCTCCATATCAATGATGCGTCAATATGAAATGATAGACTGATGATAGATACGCTTGACCGGTCACTGGCCGCGCGCAACACTTGAATAGACTCAAGATACGAAAATATATCAGTAATTATCGATATTTATGTGATACGAATGCCGCCATGGCAAACACAGAAACTCGACGTAGTGATAAATCATGTGGAATCATTTATAGCATAGCAGACTTTGAGAATTGGCTCGACCGTTCGGCCAATCATTGTCTTGGTATGTCTGGCGCGCAATTCGAGTCCGCTTTCGACAGTGGCTCACTGCCGGACGGGTCAGCCCAAGATCTCGCCTCAGTCCTGGTTCTAATTCGTAGGATTCGAGCAACTCAGGGAGAGTCAGCTACTGGTTAGACCGGCCGCAATATGCGCAGCAGCCGGGCTTCGGAAATCTTCCCTCCAGCACATCATCAACCGGGACCTTGGCCAATCTGGCAGCCCTCACGGCGATTCCGGCGCTCGGACGCCCCTTGGCGCCATATGACCAACCCACAGTCCGCTTGCAGGACTTCAGCGCCCTTGCCAGGGCATCCAGCGATCCGCATCTGAGCAGCAACGCCCGAAGCGCCTTCTTGACGTTCTCTTGCTCGGCGGGGGTCAGATCGCTTGAGCGGCGCGTTTCGTTTGCCGGCCTCTCGCGCTTCCACACGGTCTTGGATCGCAGAATGCTCACCCTCGGAATTTACGCCGCATGCCAACTGCCACGGAGCGCTAACTCAAATTAGGACACTACCAGGCGTTTTCCTCCCACGGCTGCTGATGAAACGACCCGCGTCATGGCCTTGGCCCAACAGAAGCATGAGCAGCCGTGGCACTTTGAACTCCAGTTGGTCGGGCATCGGAGCTCTCATTTTCCCGTCCGACCACATTTCAGCGTCGAATGTGTTACCACTCTCAAGAGTGGCCAACCGATGCGGTGCAGAACACTTAGGGCAGGCAAGAATTAGCGTTGGTCCGGGTAGCTTTCTATCCTCCAATACACTCCACGGTACACCGGTCACCGCCGATGCAAGTGCAGCCCGGTCATACAATGTCACACCTCGTTTGCCTTTGAGACGGGGGCAGGGCATCATTGGGGCATGCCCTGTAGAGATGAACACAATGAACTGGG
>PMCK01000258.1 GCA_003154095.1 Myxococcales bacterium
GGATCTCGCGTGATGTTTCGTAGAACGAACGGGGCCGTCGTCGCGAGAAGAACGACGATCGCTCCGCCTGTGAAGTAGAATCTGCCCCCAGAAAGGGCATCAAAAAGCAGCGAAGGAACGAGCAATGCCGGGAGCATCGCCTGAAACTTCATCATTTGGGGTGTATGCGAATCGCCAACGACTTTCCCTGGATTCTTCCGATAGGCGAGCACGCGCCAATATGCGAACTTGTACTTCTTTGCGATGTACGCTCGTAGGCGGTCTGGATGCGTATGAAATACGACCGCATCCGGATTGAATACCATCTTTAGCCCCGCATTGGAGAGTCGATATGACAGCTCCACATCTTCCGCACATGCCACCCTGAATTGCGTGTCGTATCCGCCAGATTCAACGAATACGTTTCGCCGATAGCCGGCCGAATAGGTATCGATGAAGTCGATATTGTCTCTGTTTCGGGCCAACTTTCGGTATTTGTCTTCATATTCCAGTTGCACGAACCGGGCGACTATCGGTTTCTGCCGCGTCTTGTACGCGCCTTTTACGCCGACGACTTTATCGTCCTTCACAAACGGCAATACCATTTGTGTTATCCAGTCAGTTTCAGGAACGCAATCGTCATCCGTGAAGAGAATGACTTCCCCTTGTGCTTTCCTTGCCCCCACATTTCGTGCGACTGCAGGTCCTTGATTCCGTTGCGCTACGAGGACCACGTTTGGGAATTCGATTTCGACTAGCTGGCTCGTACCATCTGTTGACCCGTCATCGACGACGACAATCTCAATTTTCCCGCTGAAGTCCTGCGCCGCTAGCGCCTTCAGGCACTGCGGCAGTCG
Source organism: Myxococcales bacterium (assembly GCA_003154095.1). Classification (GTDB taxonomy): domain Bacteria; phylum Myxococcota_A; class Polyangia; order Polyangiales; family Polyangiaceae; genus FEN-1139. The sequence goes on from PMCK01000258.1 coordinate 837, forward strand.
CTTGCTGCCGTTGAACGTCGGAATCACTACCGATACGCTGGTTGTCACTTCGCGATCCTCTGGTTATTCAGCCGCCGTCCGCCCAAATGAGCCTTTCCAAAGGTACTTAGACAGTGACTTGAAACCGTGCAGGTTTCTTTGCAGCTCTGCGGGACTCTTCAAGCTCTGCACAACCTTGTAAGCGATGTACTTCGGGCTCAAGTAGAATTTCTTTCTCGCCTCGTCGCAAAACTCCACGAGCTCCTTTTGAGTTATGTTCGGAAGATTCACAACGCTATTGTGAAGACCCTCCGGCGTAAGCCACTCGGAATAGTTTTCCGTAGAAAGATATCCCTTTTCCTTGGCTTCCCGATATGCCGCCGTTCCCGGGTAAACCATGATCGGAAAAAACTGTGCGGTATCTGGCTGAAGTCGCTTTGCAAAATCGAGTGTCGCTACCATCGACGCCTTGGTCTCATTCAGGTTTCCGACCATGAAGCAGCCATGCACCATTATTCCCGCTTCTTTACAGTTCCGAACGAACTGCTCTGCCTCGGCGTGATAAGTATTGTCCTTTCGCTTCATCAGGTTCTTCTGCATTTTCTCAATTACGGTCGGATCCCCGCTTTCAAAGCCTACGCAGAACAGTCTTGCGCCAGCCTTTTTGAGGATTCTAAAGAATTCCACATCAGCCCCGACATCTGCCCGGCAGTTACTGTCAAATGGTAGCTTGTTGCCGCGTCGAATTAGTTCTTCGGCAAGTTCAACCGTTCGCTTCTTGTTAACGATGAACGTATCGTCCTCGAGCATCACCGTCTTTACCTGGGGCAACTCTCTGGCGACATAATCGAACTCATCGGCAACGTTATTAACGCTCCTGAAGCGTACGTTGTGTCCGCTAAATGTTTGCGGGTATACACAAAATGAGCATTTATATGGACATCCACGACTGGTGTCGAAAACTACCAATGGATGCAACGAGTGCCCGTAGAAATAGTCTTCGATCTTGAGAAACCGTTTGTACACCTCGGACACGAACGGAAGTTCGTCGAGATTGGCGATCGCGGCCCTCTCTTTGTTGCGTATGACCTCCCCTTTCGAGTTACGCCAAACAAGACCGAGTACATCATCGTAGCCACCACCGGCACCAAGAGCCAGCAACCAGTCGCGAACCGTATACTCGTACTCGCGTACCGCTATGGCATCAACCGCCGCGCTGGCTCTTAGAGTCTCTTCAGGCACTACCGAAACGTGGCGACCGACCATTAGAACTCTGGTTCTAGGAAATTTCGCCTTTATCTGCTCGGCTACTTTGAGGTCATTATTGATGCTAGGAGTTGACGTATCGCATACTATGGCCTCGATGGATTTTTGTTCTATTCGGTCAAGGACGTACTTGACATCGCGTTTTGCCGCCGGTGCATCCAGGAGGTCGACATTGTGGCCTTCTCGAATCGCAACTCCAGCAGCGTGCGCTAGCCATTTGGGATAGTATAGCGTGTCACTCTTCGTAACGGCCGGACTGCGCTGCTCCCGCGAGAATCGCGGATGAAATGGGGGATTCAGAAAAAGTACGTTAGCTGACATATCTGCAAACTCCGTTCATCCCACTGCTAAGTTGTCTCGTGCGTCCCGTTTCCGTTGCCCAAACGGGAGCGCGCAACGATGTGCGCGAATTCGGCGACGTCTTCCGGGAACCTGACATAAGTTCTTTCAAGAGTCTCTTATCATATACCAGTGCAAGAAGCCGCCCTAACCGGCTGAATCTCCCATCGCCCGAGAGCCTTCGTGCATCGATATCCCGTGTCAATCCCAAGTCAACGTCGCTGTAGGGTTGGGCATAGCTTAGACTAGTTACAGCACGAATGCACGGCAACGCCAGTGCGAATCGAACCCCAATTGTAACGCCGTGGGATTTAATGGCCCTAGCGCCTGCAAAGATTGCAGCGCTAGCGACAATTTTTGTCTCACTCATGCGTTGAGTTCCGCACCGTTCCGTGCGCCAGGCGTATCAGCCAAGCAGCACCATTCCCGACGTCGTTGGCGGTTGGCCCCCAGCACCAGCCATGAGGCCCGATGGCACCATAGCCGACACTCGATGAACTCCGTCACCAACGGCACAAGGATTTCGATTGGAACGCGCTGAACCAGGCCCTCCACCTAACCCCACGCCAACAACCGAGGCCCGAAGACAAGCAGGCCGACCGCAACAGCGCCGACAGCGGCAACCAACACGGCGCCCGCGGCCACATCCTTCGCCTTTCCCGCAAGGCTACTGAATTCGGGCGACGCCAGATCGGTTACGTATTCAATGGCGGTGTTTAGACCTTCCGCCGTCCAAACCCCGATAATTGCAAGCACGATGCAACACCACTCGAGGCGAGAGAGTTTTGCCACGAACCCCGACACGCACACCGCGATGGTGGCGGCAGCATGAATCCAGGCGTTGTGTTGCGAACGAACAACGACTGCAATACCGCGGACAGCGCACTTGATACTTCGAAGGCGTCCTGTGAAGCTAAAGGCTTGTGTCCCGTTCAAATTGAATCAGCCCGGCTACGCCTGCGCGTAATTGATCGAAGCACCTTTTTTCCGCAAACGCAAGCCAACTCCCGCGCTTTCTCAAGCGCAACCGCACTACCCGTGCAATCGAATCGATCGGTTGAATTGATTAGCGCGGAGTGTCATGCACTCGCGCTTCCGTGCCGTCATGACCCAAGAAATGTTCGGCAAGCTCAGCGAGGCGCCACACCTCCGTGGCACCGCCGCTGTCATCCCGAACCTACCGTGGACGCAGGACAACGCCAATATCGCCCCCAGCTGAACTCGCGCTCGGATTGGATGGGGTGCCACCGAGCCCTGCGCTGCTTCCCGTCGAGCCGCTGCTCTCGCCAGCGTTCCCGAATGTATCGCCGCCGCCAGCAGTGCCACCCGAACCGTCAGCGCCACTGTTCGAAGAAGGCTGCGCATTCGAGCCTGAGGTGCTGCCGCTCGATTGACCGAGTTCGCTCGGTGCGCCTCCCTCATCGAAGCCCATTGAGACGAATTGATCCGGCGCGCAACTTACGGCGAGCAGAAGGCAGACACAACTCGTGCCCCAGCGCTGAATCGAATTTGAGTTCGCCGTTGTCATTTTCGCGCTCTGCGTCAATGATCGCAGCCCTGCTTGACCCGTTTGGTAAGTGGGGAGTTCGGGTAAGTCATGAGAAAGCTTGCGCGCGCTTGCTCGGCGAGATCCCCCTGCCCTGCCGCGCAAAGCGTCATGACCTTGGCTGCCGCTCGCTCTTCGCCCAGTTGTCCCGACGAGAACTGTCGATCTTGCTGCTGCAAGAGAGACCATGCGAGCCCCGGATCGCTGCGGCTCAATGCGTCTTGAACTTGCGCGAGTGCCTGAGTCTCTTCGACCAACCGATCTCGAGTCGGCGGCGGAGGCTCGGTGGCGGGGGCAATGGTCAATGCGTCCCGTGCGACAACGTGCGGACGCATCAAAGCCGCTTCTGCGACCTTAGGTGTCGCTGGCGGTGATTGTTGAACCTCAGCTTGCAGTAGCTGGGGCGGTTCGTTATTTCCTGTTTCTTTTGGTTGCCCGCTTTTCGTGTGAGGCTGCGCGTTGTTGCGCGCTAAGCGGCTCTCATCCATNNCGGCGTTCGCTCGTCCGTTGAGCAACCACGACAGTCGTTGTCACCGCCGTGCCGAGGGCCACACCAATTACGATTTCACTCACGAACTTGCCGCCGAAGAGCAGTCCGATGATGCCCTTGGTTCCAACGACCGACGCGCCCGCGGCCGCATTACTGGCACCCGTGGCTGCAATTGCGGCAGCGGAAGCGCCCGCAGCCGCGGTTTGAACCCCGGCTGCGATACTGGCCGCAAGCGCCACACGGACTGCATGACGGTCTGCGGGCTTCGAATACTCTTCAGCCCGTGCGGTACGGCAGAGAGTTCGAAATTCTTCGTACCTGTCTCTCATGGGTGCCTCCCGCCCTCGCGATGATCCGACGCGAGGCGTTGACGGATTTGCCGTCTAGCGGCAGAAAGCCGCGAATAAAGTGTGTTGAGATTGACTTCCAAAGCCACGCAGGCCTCCGGCACGCTCATGTCTTCGAGATCGACGCTCACCAAAGCTTCACGTTTGTCGTCATCGAGCTCGTTCAACAGTTCGAGCAATCGGCGTAGTGACTGACCGCGAATGGCATCAGTTTCAGGGTCAGGGTGGGATTCGTCGGCGAGCGGATCCGTGCCTTGCATTTCCGTTGGCCGCTGGAGTCGGTATTGGCGTTTCTGGGCCAGTGCCACACGACGCAAGATCGAGTAGAGCCAAGAACGCAGAGTCCCGCGGGGAACGAATTCCCCGAGCCGTCGATACACGACGACAAAGACTTCCTGGGTTGCATCTCTCAAGGCGGACTCGGGGACGCCCAGCCGACGCAGATTTCGCCACACGAAATCAAAGTGTTCCGCATAAACCGCATCGAATTCCAGAGGCGGCCCCTCGGCTGGCAAAGGCTCCGTTCGCAAGGCAACGGTGGCAGGCATTTGTAAGAACCCCCTTGCTATGTCGATTGTCCCCCGAATCTGTGATCAGAACCACGAAAAACCCGAAGCTAGCCGAATTGACCAGGAATGGGGCTCGTACCGCCCACTGTAACCCTCAAAGCCAAAAGCCGGCCGCTTCACAGGGAGTGCCAGGCCCAAGCGCAGGTCGGCACTCAACGCGGACCCAAGCCTCGGACGCAGCCCCAAGCCGGCCACGGGCGCGAGCCAGATCCCATGCCCCAGCTGCTCGTTGGACACGCCCGATCCCTTACCCATCATGTCCCCCAGCTCGACGCCGGCGCAGGCCTGGACGAGTGGGGAACCCGCGACCGTCAGGCATGAATCGACCTGTCCCCCCAAAAACGAAATGTGGCCGCCGCGGGCTTGGTCCGAGTTGGGCATCTGGACCCATTCGGGAATGAGCCATTCTGCCGCTGCCGCCAAAGACCAGCCCTCTAAGTCAACCCACAGCCCGAGACTGGGGCCCTCGGCAAGGTGCGCAAGCATCCCGTACTCCGTCAGCAGCTGCGTTACCGGACGAAACTCGGGATTCGAATGGTTCTCATGTGGATGCAAACTCGGCATCGTCGGGACTTCGACCACTGCAGCTGGATTTTTGGGGCGAATCGGCCCAGGTCCCGCGGGTGACGGCTGCCGACGGATAGCAGCGCTCGGCGTCGGAGCTGCAACGGGTGGTGCGACTGTAGGCAATGCGGAAGGCACCGCTGTCGCGGATAGCGCCGGAGGCGCAGTGCTCGCAACCGGAGCCGCATCGACGTTTGGCGAATTCTGAGCCGTGCCCCACTGCTCGTTTGGCAACGACGTCGAATCTTGCGCTCGATCCGCGGGCGACGTCGAATCTCGCGCCCGATGATCGATGGCGAGCGCCAAGATCACCGCCGCTGTGTGAACCAACGAATCGCAAGATGCAGACACGATTCGTTGTCGCCCCCCTTCAACGTCGAGCTCGAGCCGATAGCTGGCGCCTTGCCGAGTGATCATCGCTCGGGCGCTAATGGGTACGGAAGGCTGATGCCGCATCAGAGCGGCAGTGCGTTCGAGCACCGCCTGCTTGCCAGGACATTCTGGCGGGGCATCGTAGATCAGTTCGACTGGCCCAATCGGCGTAGCAGTCACCTTCAAACAGGAGGCTGACGCAGCAATTGCCCAGCACGCACAATGCCCGAACCTGCGCAAACGAGGGAAGTGTAACCTAAACGATGCGTGGCGAACAGCAGAACCTCGCGGCAGTTCGTGATGCAACTCTTCGTTGGTAAGCCCCGATGTCAAGCGATAAGGAAGATATCAAAGGGTACCGAGCGCGGCAAGAGCCCTTTGCCCTTCGAGTCCGGAAGTCATTCGGTAATCGGCAAGCTCCCAAACCCCAGCAGGGTAGGATTCGGAGTCGTCCACATTTATTGGCCTGTTGGGGAACGGCCAGGCTCGTTCGAGTTGTCTCTTCTGCGCTCGAGTGGGCGTCCAGACGAGAACGAAATCTTGCGACTTGGCCAAATCCTCGAATTCGAGCTTGCGCGGATCGACGAAGTACGCGCCGCTGCCCGTTCCCGAGCCAGACAACGCGTTCAAGAGTCGACTTCCTCGCGCAATTCCCCCTCGTTGAGTGGCCGAAAGTATGTACGAGGGGATCTCGACACCCATTCGACGCAGCGTTTCGGGCAGATACGTCACGACGCCATCGCACTCGTCTGCCAACACGTTAGCCCAGGCATCTCCCCGTTGTTTTAGGGCTCCTGCCAATTCCGAAAGGTCCAGCGACTCGAAGTCAGACAAGCGGATCGTATTACCGATGCCATGCGCGTAGATGTAGATCGTCGTGGGGCCGCGCGACGTCGCGATGGCCTTCAGCGCTGAAGCAATCTCCGCCGGCCCTTGGAAGGTCCAGATATCCCGGGCTCTGGCGCCCAGGCCAATTTCTTTGCGGATAACGGCGCCGGGGGCAAATAGATTGTTGAACGAGTCGTACTCGTGAAGGATGTTGATGATACGAGTACCATTGCCGAATAATTCCCGGGGCCCAGCGATCTCTCTTGCCCGAAGCAAGTAGTTCACCGCTTGGGTGATGCTCTTTTCATTCAATGGAATCTTATGCGATATCATCAGTCGATAGGTAGCCACGACTAACGAGTAATTGAAGTGTGCGCTGCGATCGCCTGCCGCATCCTCCGCGGCAAAGGCAAATGCAGGGTAGCCAACCGGGTAGGGATTGGGACGGGACTCCGCGCAATCACAAATCGGCACTTTTTGAGTCGTGGGAGTGCAAGACATCAAAATAGAAATGCCCCAGTACGTCCATGCCCACTGTGCCACGTCGGTGCGCTCCCTCATTCAACGCTGTAATTGCGTCATTCTCTGACGCAACACTGCAGACCAAGTGTCGCAGATAGGCGTCAGCGCTAACCAATCACCCGCGCTCGATAAATCTTTGCGCCAATTCTCGCCAATTCTGTTCTTTCAATTCGTCCTTAAGCGCCGTTGTGTCCGCGACAACGCCCGTCATCCAGCGATTGTCCGTCCCGAAGCACCTTTGTAGTGCATGCATTGCCAAGAGTTGTCGATCGTTGAACTTCGATGACCTGCGACGTTGCCCCAAATTCCGTCCAGCGCGCTGCACCCAGGCGAGCACAGCACAGGTAACCCTCATTAGTGGAGATTGGGCAATTGACATAGGTTTGAGGTCCACGAGACAGGCTGAAAGTGAAGATGTCAGACTTTTCTTTGCCATGTCAGCCGCGAGTGATTTCTGTGAAGAAAAGTATGCACCTCCCTACTTTTCGGTTTTATCTTGCGGATGCGGGGCCAAGGTTCTTCTGGATTGCACCGGCTCGGGAGATAGCTCGCTTGACATCGAGGCGCAGGCGCGGCTTTCCCGTAAAGGCATTCCTGATGGTCACTGAGTCACTACTCAGGCGACAAAATGCCCAGTGTATCCGCACGTTGCCGTAAAAATGCAAGTCGCTTGCCACCCTTTCGCTCCGAATCGAGTAGGGTTACCGGCGTTCATCTATGCGTATTCCCGATAGCCTCGTCACACTGCACGACCAAGGAATTATTACCGAAGTACATCGTCCCCTCATGAGCGGCAAGGAAGCGCAGATTTATCTCGTTACGTCGGCGAGCACACTTTGCGTCGCGAAGGTCTACAAGGAAGCACAGAATCGTTCATTCAAACATCGCGCTGCTTATACCGAAGGTCGCAAGGTGAGAAACTCGCGGGACCAGCGAGCGATGGCAAAGCGCACCAAGCATGGGCGCGAACAGGAAGAGGCTGCCTGGCGTTCCACCGAAGTCGACGTAATTTACCGCCTGTACGGGGGCGGAGTGCGCGTACCCAAACCCTATCACTTCATCGATGGCGTGCTCGTCATGGAACTGATTGCCGATGCTGACGGCAACCCTGCCCCACGTTTGGGCGATGTTTCCTTCGAGCCCGAGACAGCTTCGGCCATCTATGAGCGTCTAATTCGCGAAGTGGTTCGGATGTTGTGCACCGGCGTGGTGCACGGTGATCTCTCGGATTTCAACGTGCTACTCGGTGCTGATGGTCCGGTGATTATCGATTTTCCCCAGTCCGTCGATTCGGCTCACAATAACAATGCGCGACAATTACTGCTTCGCGACGTCAACAATCTGCATGANNGCCGGGCGCTACCGCGCCGCCCAGCGTCATGCGAATGTTGGCAACGTACTTGGTCTCATCCACGATGCGAACCATGACGAACGCAAACGACGAGATGCTTTAGGCCTGCGCGGAGGGCCGTCGGCGCGCGAAATTCAGACTATTCAGACTAATCGAGGGCAGCCACAGAATACGAAGGCGGCAGGCCCTCAACAGCGATTTGTCCCAAAAGCAGGTGCCCCACAAAAGTTTGCCCCACACCCGGGAGCACACCGACTGCCCAACTCGGGTCGGCGAGAGGCTAATCCTCGAGCTAGTTTCCAACAACCAAGCCAACACGCTGCACAAACGGGCCAACCCCGACATCAAGCTTTGCCACTGAATCGTACATCCAGGAATCCTCAACACTCATCGGGTCACAAAGGGCCTAGGAGCGTCGAAGTGATCGTCCTGCGAAAACCCGCTCGTTGACTCCAACCAATGTCACCACACGAGCGCCGCTCAACCTACCTCGTTGTCGTACCTACCCAGAGCCAGAAATCCGCTAGCTAAGACGGGGTTTTCGTACCCGCGAGGCGGGAGACATTCCTATCGGCTGCCCGGCAACTGGTTGAGCGCACACGACTTGGACAACACAACGTAGCGATTTTTCGGCAGGTGAGGCACCCTTGATCACGCCTCGAGATGGGCACCGAGCGGCCGGGCGCGTGAATCTTCATGGTGAAATCGCAGACCAAGCAAGAACTGATCTTACCGAGGCATGCCGGCATGAATCTTGTCGACTCTTGGCGAGGGTCCACGATCCTTGCGGCCGCTGAAGACGAAGTGATAGGCAAGACGCTCAACAACACTTACTTGGTCGAACGAATCGTTGGCGAAGGCGCCATGGGGCGAATCTATCTAGCACGCCACACTCGCATCGCCCAAAAATGCGTGGCCGTGAAGGTACTACGCCCCGAGTACCTGCGCAACGCAGAGGCGTTGGCTCGATTTCAGCGCGAAGCAGAGACCGCTGCTTCGATCTGCCATCCCAACGTGGTCGTGGTTTACGATGTCGATCGCACTGCACG
>PMCK01000587.1 GCA_003154095.1 Myxococcales bacterium
AAGTCGACTGGGCCGGCAATACAAGCTGTCAGCTTTCAGCCATAAGCTTTAATCAACCCTCAGGCAGCGCCCCGCCGAACACTGATGGCCGCACGGCTTGACACCCGTGTGGGCGCAATCTGTCTGGGTCGGGGCCCAGACAGCCAGAGAAATTGAGACTATGGAACGAACATGCGGGTCAGAAGTGAAGAGGTAGCATTGGGGTCTCCGGCGTCCGAGGTCGGCTCGGTGAGCGCGGCGGTTCAATTTCGGAAGGCCTCTGGAGTTTTCTTTTTTTTATCGCTCGTCACGTGGACATGCGTGTCCTGCGCAAGATCGGAACCACCAGGGGCGCGCACTCTGGCACCGCGTGGAGTTGGCATCGCTTCGTCAACTCGGGAAGTTGGTACCGCTTCCTCAACCGCAACTTCGAGCAGCAAAGTTGCAGACAACTCAGCGATTGCTCCGCAGAGGTCACCTAGCGCTGCGTTATCGGTTCCCACATCGACTGGAATGCCAATCGACGCAGGAATTGCGGCCGCAGCCGTTACCCCTCAAGCCGACTCTCAATTGTTCGATGCTAGTGGCCTGCCCAAACCACAAACGGATGAGCTCCCGAGCGCGGAGGACTCGAACTTCGTCGGGCGCGTAAATCTGCTCTGCTCGGCAATAATCGAGGGCCGACCGGAACTTGCCCATGGGGCTTTCTTCCCCATGGCAGCCTATCGGCAGGTTAAAGCCGTTGCCGACCCGGATCGTGACTTCAAAATCAGACTCTTGTCGCATTTCGACCGAGACATTGCCGAGTATCATCGACGCATCTCTAGCCGGCGCCCACCCATTCGCTGTTCCGGCCTTCGGCTACCCAAGGGCCAGGCCCGCTGGATGAAGCCAGGGAGTGAGTACAACCGCATTGGCTACTACAGGGTCTTGCGTTCGCAGCTCGACCTTGCGGACGCCGATGGAAATACGACCACACTGGAGGTGACTTCACTAATCTCGTGGCGGGGCCAATGGTACGTTGTTCATCTACACGGTTTCGAGTAACGTAGTTCATCAGTGTTGCTTTCTTTTTCGATATTTGGACGGGGTTACTGCGCACTATCGTTGGGGCCGCTCGCGCCGTTATACCCTTAGTCAGTTTGTCGATTTAAGGTGTCTTTCAGCCAATTGTCCAAACAACGAGTAGTCGGAGCATTCGTTCTGACTGCGGCTAGCTTTTGGTCGGCGTTAGGCCTAGCACAATCCATCTCGCGCCCTGGCGTTGGTTCTGGGGCTGCCGCTGCGCAGGGTTCTGGATGGGCGCGAGTCATCGCTCGCAGTTCGGGGACCGCCACCGTCGACCTGTTCGTGGATGGGAAACCCGTCTGCCACCTGCCCTGCCAGACATTGGTACCTGCCGGCGCTCACAAGTTGGTAGCGCGCGGCGCTCTTGGCAATTCAGCGGAACAGAACTTGTATTTGGCTGCTGACTCGACGTCACCCCTGCTGTTCGACGTTTTGCCCCCGGACGCCACAATTCGGGTCGCCACCGAAAGCGCCGAAACTCAAATATACGTTGATGGCAACTTCGTCAGCAAAGGTACCTGGCAGGGTGCAATAGCTCCGGGGCGCCACACTCTGCAGTTGCGCAAACCGAGCGGGCAGGTCCTGCAACAATACCTAAACGTCACTGCGGGAATGACGTATTCGATCCGAGATAATCCTGCTGCTAGACAAACCGAATCGGTTCCCAACCCAACACCTTTGACAAGTTCCGGATTACCGGGCCAGTCAATTTCACAGGCCGACCCGTATGCGGGTGATAATCAGAAAACGACTCAACCCGCGACACCGACTGGCACGGGTACTCAATCACCAGGTGGGTTGGATCCGACCTATCACGGAATTACGGGTGCGGTCTTTGCGCCGATAATGTTGGGTGGTCCGTCGACGAATGGCTTCAATTCGACTTGCCCTGCCACGGAATTTGGCGGCTCTTGCAGTACGGGCGGCCCCCGAGGCGGAGCAATCGGAGTACGCCTGGGCAGCGCATATGGCTGGATTGCTCCCGAAGCGATGGTTGCAATTTCCCTCGACTTGTCATCCGCGGGCCTCAACTTACCCAGCGATTACCAGATTCCTGACGACTACAATGGACTATTGGCGCAAGTGGCGGCCGGAACAAAGTTCATGCGCCTTGGATTAATGGCAGGAGGCGGGGCTCGGATCGCGACGCAGTCTCAAGGATATCGGTATACGTTTTCCGGAACATTGGGATTGGTGAAACGCCATGTCTACGTAATTCCCGATAGCTTTTTTGGATCGAAACCTAGTTACACGGCACCGACGATGTTCTTCGACGGGGGCGTAATGATCGGTGATACTCCGGGCATCAAGATCTATGCGGGCCTTTTCTTGTGGGTGGAATTCGTGCCTGACATGACGATATCGCGTGATGTCACTACATTGGGCCTCGATCCGAATTTGGTGCCCGTATCGTTGAGGACAATCACGCCGTACAGCGGAACCCAATTCATGTTTGGGCCGTTAGTGGGCGTTACCTTTGGGCATTGAGATAGCTTCGACTGCGATACCCATCACAAATGACGCAGGACTGCGTCCGCTAACCGCGCATCCTGTCGCAGCCTTGCCAACTCCAGAAGCCGCCGCCGCGGGTCCCCCGGCGGCAACTGGGCTATCCAATTTGCAACATGTTGCCAGAGGTTAGTGTGAATTTCCGTTGTCCTGTCCCGTTTGGTCATCGCGCTTATCCTTAAGTAATTTTTGAGGTAAGAAAGCAGGCATGTATACCGTCACTGCGGGATAGTAACCTGCGTAAGCAACGCATTATTCCTCTCCCTACTTGGCAACGCACCTACATCTCCCACATCAATCATACCTGGAGGCACATGACGAGGTCCGCATCGAAGTTAGATTCGGAAAGAACACGCTGCTGGTGGTGCGGCGATGATGAGTTGTACGTCACTTACCATGATCGTGAATGGGGAGCGCCCGTGTACGATGATCGCCGCCTGTTTGAGTTTCTAATACTCGAAGGCGCACAAGCAGGCCTTAGTTGGTCGACGATTCTCAAGAAAAGGCAAGCTTATGCGCTGGCCTTTGACGCATTTGATCCCCATCGAATAGCAAAATACAGCCCCTCTCGAGTTGAACGGCTGCTCCAAAATCCAGGGATCGTCAGAAACCGTTTGAAGATTGAATCGACCATTGGCAATGCTCGAGCGTTTCTAAAACTTCTGAACCAATTCGACACTTTTTCCGACTATCAATGGCGTTTTGTGGATGGGCGGCCTAAGGTAAACTCCTGGCGCAAGCGGGAACAAGTGCCAAGCCAAACTCCGATATCCGATCAATTCAGCAAGGATCTACGAGCCAGGGGTTTCAAGTTCGTCGGCTCCACGATAATTTACGCGCACATGCAGGCGGTGGGCATGGTGAACGATCACTTGGTTAGTTGCTTTCGACATGCACAGCTCACATGACAATCAACACCCCGATTTCGGTCTGGAAGCCGTTTCTGCACTGGCTTGCCCGCAATTTCTGACTGAAAACGAGGAAAAGCGGGAAATTGCTGAGAAAACGGCTGGATTGAAAAATACCCGTGACCCGGTCCGCGCGAATCTTGCACTGGAGCTACGCTGCAGTGCCGCGCTACGTTTTTGGCCCAAATTCTTCGGATTGTACTGAATTGCCGTCGCCTGCTAGGCACGACGAGCTGGCAACGCTTGCGGCCGCGGTGCAGAGGGGTGAAACCGACGCCCTTCGTACTTTCTTGACGATTGTCGTGCCCTATTTACTTCGAATTGTTCGGCGCGTGCTGGGGCCAGAGCACCCTGATCTCGAAGATGTGACGTATGAAGCCGCCTATGCGACCGTCGAAGGGTTGGGTCGATTCAGAGGCGAAGGAACGGCGGTCTGATTCGGACCGCCATACCTCACAGTCAGGACGTCGAGGGAATCACGCTGAGCGTCGAAGCCGTCTCGCTGGGAGCCATTGGTTGTTGGCATGCTCCAGCTACGCAAAGCGTGTGGGCTGAAGTCTATGCGGGCCCAGGTCTCGATGTCGTTTACCACCGTCCAACGGAGGCCAGAAACCCCGATGCGACTCTGGCGCAAGGGGACACGGAAGCGCGACCCACGGCTGTTGTGGGTGTCGGAATTGTCATTGGACGGACCTTTCCGCGCGTTGCATTCACGACGGACGCGACGATGCTGCTATCCGGCAGTGATTATGATCTCATCGATGGTCGCTCGCGCCACGCCAGGGCGCATGCGGCCGTAATTTCTCCTTCGATGGGACTAGAATTGCGATTTTAAGAAAGCTAACCAAGACTTGCCCGCGTAAGGCGTTGGCGAACATTGGACGTTCCCGCCCGCATGCGGCTCTACTAGCTTCGCACTCGTGCACACGACGGGAGGCGCCCCGTTAGCGATTGACCAAAACGACAAGGCTATGCGGGTGGACCCAATAGGGATCAACGATGGCTTCGGCCCTTTCGAGTGGCCAGACATTGTCTTCAGGCTCTGCCCACACGGCGGTATCTATGACTCTGCGCCATACCCCAGCTCCCTCCGAAGGCGGAATGAAAAAGCAGACTTGGCCCGACCAACAGTTGATGAGCAGCAGCAAGGACTCTGGTTGATTCGATTTGTGATCAACCCTAACCATCAAACACCGCAGGCCATCGTAGATGGGGCTCCTACCGTCCTCCCGGGAGAAGGTAAACCGTGTTTCTTCGGTAAAATTGGTATTCCCATGCGCGGCAGCGCCGCTAAACAAGAATCGTCTTCGGAGATCGATAACGAACCGAGCAAATGCGAGCAGGGGATTTCGCGCCACCTCGCCGGCGGCTGTGCCAAAGTTATCCTCATATCGACCGCCGCCCTCAGTGGGTAACGCTGTCGGCGACGACGTGGCAACCATTCGATAGTTCGTCCAAGTTGCAACACTGTCGATAGCCCATGGATTGTTGTTGCCGTTCTGTGTGCGCGCCAGCTCATCCCCCGCTACAACCATGGGTACGCCGCGGGAAAGTAGCAGAATCGTCCACAAGTTTCGTAGTTGCTGACGTCGCACTTGCAAGTCGCCACCGCAATCCCAGGAGAGATTTTCCGAAGCGCCGCCGTCAGACGGCCCGAAGGGCCAGGGTTGTTGGTTACGATTCGAATTGTAACTCACCAAATCCAGCAATGTGAAACCATCGTGCGCCGTAATGAAATCGATCGAATGCTGAGGTCCGCCTCGGTCGTTAAAGTGAAC
>PMCK01000705.1 GCA_003154095.1 Myxococcales bacterium
GCAGCTGAATCTGAATCTGCACCCGAATCAGCCCCTGCAGCAGAATCAGCCACCGAATCAGAATCAGAGGTCTGTGCCCCGCGCAGAGGCCGGCGGCCGAGCGCCTTGACCCTGGCTCCACCCGTCGAGTCGCGCTAATCACTCGCCCTGTGTCTAACGATACCGTTCGCCATAATTGGACGCTCGCCGAAATCCGCGCCTTGCACGATCTCCCCTTATTCGACCTGCTCGATAAGGCTCGCTCTGTGCACGTGCAGCACCATCCCAACAACGAACTTCAGCTCTGCACCTTGCTCAGCGTGAAGACCGGTGGCTGCCCCGAGGATTGCGGATACTGTTCGCAATCGTCGAAGCATCAAAAGAGCCCAGTCGAGCCGCAACGGCTCTTGGATGTGGATGCAGTCGTCGCCGCGGCGAAGCAGGCCAAGCTCAATGGCGCGACGCGATTTTGCATGGGTGCCGCCTGGCGGAGTGTCAAAGACGGCCCTGCCTTCGAGCGAGTGCTCGAGATGATCCGCGGTGTGAAGGCGCAGGGGCTCGAAGCCTGTGTGACCCTCGGCATGCTCACCGACGATCAGGCGAGGCGCCTGAAGGAAGCGGGCCTGGATTCGTACAATCACAATCTGGATACTTCACGCGAGTACTACCCAAAGGTCGTATCCACTCGGACGTACGATGATCGCCTGCACACGCTGCGCGCGGTTCGTGGCGCGGGCATTGGCGTATGCTGTGGCGGCATCATTGGCATGGGTGAAAGCCTCGATGATCGCTGTCGGCTTTTGCTCGAACTGAGCTCACTCGACCCGCATCCCGAGAGTGTACCCATCAATAGTCTAGTTCCCATCCCGGGCACGCCGATGGGAGAGTTGCCGCGCGTAGATCCCGTCGATGTTGCACGCATGATAGCTACGGCGCGAGTGCTTTTTCCGACTTCGAGGGTCAGACTGGCTGCTGGCAGGCATGAACTAGGGCGAGAGGGTCAGATCCTTTGCCTGTATGCCGGCGCGAACAGCATCTTTTACGGCGATCAATTGTTGACGACACCCAATCCGGAACCGGGCACCGACGTCGAACTACTCCAAGTGACTGGTTTGCAGCCGCTTGCGCCTGCTTTGAGCGATGCCGCCCCGCTGACGGCCACGGCTACAGCCTGACGACTCAATTCGGGCACCACCCAGAGTCCATCGTCACTCTCGGCCCATTTCTTCAGGTCGCCCGCGGCGGTCGCGATAACGGGCACGTTGAGGGCACGTGCTTCGCGGATGACCGTCGGGGCGCCTTCCTGGCGTGATGCGGAAAGGACCAGATCGCTGGCTGCAATCCATTCGAGCACATTGCGGCGCGGCAAATGACCCAGAAAGGTTGCAGCTGGGAAGGCTTTCTCGAGTCGGCTACGTTCGGGCCCGTCTCCGCACACGACTACTCTAGCCGCGGGGAGCAAGCGGGCAGCCTCGAGTGCCACGTCGACTCGCTTGGAGGATATTAGCCTGGCCGCAATTACAATCAGAGTTGCCTGACCAACCCCGAGTTTTTCACGCACTTGAAGCTTGTCGAGATCATCGGGAACTTCGATTGGAGACGGTTGAACCCGAATTGGGATGGATATTTTGCCGTCGACCCACTTGGACATTCGGCGCGAAAGATCTTCGGACACGCAACGTAAAGTTCGCCCACTAGAACCGAGTTCGCGCAGCACGAGCCGTCGTAAGAATCGCGGCAATTTCTCGATCAATCGGAGATCGCTGCCGTGCACTACGATGTCCAGCGGTGCCGAGAATCCGCTGCAGATGGGCCAGAAACATGGCAGAAGAAAATGAGTTACACCCGCGTCGAATGTCCCCTCGCGGCGCAGTGCCTTGCGAGTGCCGAACACAAACAGAAGAACGCCAACCCAGCGATCCGGGCGCCAACGCAATCGTGTAAGGGCGCCGGGCGAGCCGAAGGCAGCCAGATGCGTAATGCCGATTATGCGGGCCATAGAGTGTTGCCGGCTCGCCTTAGGAGCAAACACGGTGACTTCATGTCCTTCGCGTATATAGCTCTCGACTTCGGTCTTTACGAAATGACCGGCGGCGTCATCGTCGTCGCTGGGATATGATGTCGAAATGACGGCGATCCGTCGCCCGCTTGACGATCGAGAATTGCTCACGGAGGCAGCCGATCGAGCTCACAGAGGGCCTCTGCGCCCATTTGCTCTATGAGATCGCCCAGCCGTCGCAGGTATTCGAACGTGAAGATGCCGCTGGAATGGCCGTCAGCCCAGGTTAGTCCGAGGGCGTAATTGCCGACGCGCTCTATTTCACGAAGTTCCTGGTTTCCGTCGGGCACGAAGCGTGTGACGCCGTGGTGGCCCTGACAGCCGGCACAAGGGCAATAGCCTCGCAGTACCTGATGTCCAATGCGGCTTACGCATCCATCGGCCCAGCTTATCTCGAACGTGGTTGCGCCGTGAGGTGCCTTGATCTTGGTTGGTGAAACGCGCGGGCTATTGGCCATGGTAAAATAGGCGTCGGGGCTGTTTTGTCCCGTGGGATCAGTGCAAAAGTAGCACTACTAACAACACGAGAACCACCAGCGTGAGGGCGCCAATGACAAGCGTCCCAATTGTCACCTGGATTGTTCCCGGTGGTCGCATGGACCGAAGGGCTGGGCGAGTTTCCTCGGGTACCGATGCAACTGCATGCGAGAGTGCTATGTCGGCCATGCTCGGCGGCGGGTGCGAGACGATTACACTGGGCGGCGCGGGCGTTCCAGCAGCGGGCCTGGGCGCTACTGAAACGTGCGCGGCGCTGTGATTTGCAGCGACTGGCCTTGACGGTACTGGTTCGAAGTCTTCATCGAAGAGATCGGCCGGCTCAACTTCGCGAATTGCGGGTGCTGGCGCTCGTGGATTCGGTGGAGTGGGCGGTGGCGGTGGGTGATCAAATACCTGCGCGTTCGCCTTGGCTACCGCTGCCGCCGATTGGGTAATGACTGTAACTGTGTCTTCTTCGGGTTCGGTGGTTGTTCTTGGAGCACTAGCGTTCGCCAACGAAGGCGCGACGATGGGAGGCCGCGGCTGAATCGGCGGCTGCGGCTGTATCAGCGGCCGTTGCTGTATCGGTGGCTGTTGCTGTATCGGTGACCGCTGCAGAATCGGCGGCGGCTGCTCTCTCGGTGGTATTATTGGCTGAGGCGTGGGTAATGCAGGTCTGGCCGCAAACGGTTTCGGCGCGTGTGCTTCAGGCCGAGCCGCGTGCTGCTGCGCAGCGGGCCCATCCGGCCGGGTCTGGGACAATGGCCGTGAATTCGGCTGCGGGTCGCTGGGAAGCCTCGGGCGTGTCGCGATCAGCGGCACCGAATCGGACTCAGCGTAAGCTTGGTGTTTCCTTTCGTCGGTAGGAGCCTTGTTCGGTATGGGGGCAGGGGCCTGAGCCGGCACATTAGGCTGAGGAATTGCTATTCCTGGACGATTGGGCGACGCCGCCACGGGCTGCGGCGCGCTCGGCATCGAGGGGCCGGGCGCCGTTTGGGGCTTCGCAACTCCCGGATCGGTTCGAGTCGTTGAGGTCAGAGCCTGAACTGTTACAGGTGCAACCCTGTTGGCGGGAGACGACCTATCCAGACCAAACCGCGGAGGTGAAATGATTGGCCTCGTTGACGGCGTGTGGGCTGCAGCGGGCGAAGCTGCCAATCCTGGCGTTGGCTTTGCGGGCGGCCCTGCATTCACTCCTGGGTTCGACTCGGTCGTCGTGGGACCCGTGGCAGGTGGAAAGGCTGCCCGCGCAGGCAATGGATTGCTTGGACTGCTGCCCACCGTACGCATGGGCAATATGGGCACAGCGAAAATGCGAGTCGATTCGTCATCAATCTCAGGTTCGACAGGTGGCGAAACGGGCGGTTGAGAGGAGCCCTTTTCGGCGAACCAAGGCCGTTGGGTGACGTTCGTCTGAAACTGTTCGGGGTGAACCTGTTCCCAGAGCTCATCCACCTGAGCAATATGCTGCCAATGTTGTTCTCCCACTCGGCAGACGAGTGAATCCTCGGGAACCTTTTGCTCCAGGATTCCGCGAATCAAAGTATCGGTTGTGACAGGTCCCACGGGATTTGAACCCTGGCGACCGACCCACCACTCGCTCATGGCAAAGATAACCCTCCGAGAGAAGTAGTGAGCTTTGACACTGATGCTGTAATACGGGGCGGATGCACGGACGTCAACGTCTCTTCTACGCGATGCCCGACCGAGACGGCAAGCCGATTTGGGTCTCGGTCAGGGATTGATGCAGCCCTAGAATCCTTTGCGCCTCGGATACATGCAGCGCTTCAACCAGGCGGCCGCCGACAATAGTTACCCCCTCGCCGCGTTCCCGGGCCTTCGAGTATGCGGCCACTATCGCCTCGGCCGTTTCCACCTCGCCCATCGTCGGTGAAAAAGCGGAATTACAGGGCACTATTTGGCGAGGGTGAATCAAAGTCTTGCCATCGAACCCAAGCTCCCGACCTTGCGAGCAGGACTTCTCGAATCCTTCAGCGTCGTCCAGATCCAGGAACACGCCGTCCAAAATCGTCACGCCATAGGCCCTGGCAGCGAGCAGGCAGAGGCCCAGAGATGTGAGCAAAGGCAGGCGCATGCTGGTGTGGCGTGCGTGCAAATCCGTCGTCAAATCGGAAGTGCCCATGACTGCCACGGCCAGCCTCGGATGACTTTGCAAGATTTCATTGACGGCCAGCACTCCACGCGGCGTCTCCAGCATACACCAGAGTTTAATGTGAGAAGGTGTATCCAGACTCCCCATACGCCGCGCTACCTCGACGATGCTTGCCGGTGTCTCGACTTTAGGCAGGAGAATGCCGTTCGGGGCGGCCTGCAGCGCAGCCTTCAAGTCATCGGCATGCCACGGCGTGTCGAAGCCGTTGATGCGGATCACGACTTCGCGTGAACCAAATCCGCCAGTTCGAACCGCCTCGAGCGCCTGTTGCCGCGCGAGATCCTTCTGGCTCGGAGCAACGGAATCCTCCAAGTCGAGAATTACGACGTCAACCGGAAGCTCCCGAGACTTGGCAATTGCCCGGGCATTGGATGCGGGCATATAGAGGGCGCTTCGACGCGGAATTGTGGGGGGATCCATGAGATTGACTCGTCAGAAACTAAACGGAGGCGACAACAATCAATCGCAAATGCGTCGCGCCATTGTCAATTCAGTTCTGACGATTCCGTGGGCTTTGGCGTGTAGTCGAACACGAATTTGCCGTCTTTCTCGTCAATTGTGACTAGCCCTCCCGAAGCTAGCGCCCCGAAGAGTATTGCCTCGGCTAGCGGGCGTTTGATTTCCTCTTCCATCAGCCTTGATAGTGGCCTTGCGCCAAAATCCGGGTCGTAGCCGCGCTTGGCCAACGCCTGGCGCGCGGCCTCGGTGAGCTCGATTTCCACTTGACGTTCGATCAATTGTATCTGGAGTTCACGCATGAACTTTCCGACGACCATTTGCATTGTTTCAGGTGCCAATGCATCGAAGGACACGCGCGCGTCGAGGCGGTTCCTGAATTCGGGACTGAACGTATTCTTGAATGCTCGATCATCGCCGCCTGTCTTGTCCCGCGAGCCAAACCCCACGAGATTTCGGGCAAGATCTGCAGCTCCAACATTGCTCGTCATAATCAGAATAACGTTTCGGAAATCCGTCTTTTTGCCGTTGGTGTCGGTCAGTGTCGCGTGATCCATGATCTGAAGCAACACGTTGAATACGTCGGTGTGAGCCTTTTCGATCTCGTCCAGGAGCAGCACGGCGTGCGGCGTCTTGGCGATCGCCTCTGTCAGCAGGCCGCCGCGATCGTAGCCGACGTAACCGGGTGGAGCGCCGATCAGGCGTGAAACCGTGTAGTGTTCCATATACTCGCTCATGTCGAAGCGATGAATCTCGACACCTAACGCTCGCGCCAATTGCCGTGCCAACTCCGTCTTTCCAACGCCGGTAGGTCCGGTAAATAGAAAGGATCCAATCGGCTTGTCCGGCGCACGCAGGCCGACTCGCGAGAGTTTTATCGCGCTGACTAGTTGGTGTATCGCTTTGCTCTGCCCGTAGACGACGCGCCCTAGTGCTTCTTCGAGGTTCTTGAGGGCAATACGGTCATCATGACTGACCTGGCGCGCGGGGACTTGCGCGATGCGGGCCACGACTGACTCTATGCGTGCCACATCGACGACGCCACCGGGTCCTAGCTCGAGCTTTACGTCAGCTCCGGACTCGTCGATCAAGTCAATTGCCTTGTCGGGTAACTTGCGATCGGAGAGGTGGCGCTCCGAAAGCTTGACCGCAACATCGACGGTCTCGGGCTCGTAAGTGACCTGATGAAAACTGGCATAGTGGGGTAAGAGCCCCTGAAGTATCTTGACCGTGTCGTCGAGGCTCGGTTCGGCGACTTCGATCTTTTGAAAGCGCCGGGCGAGTGCGCGGTCGCGATCGAATTGCAGGCGGTATTCCTCGAATGTCGTGGCCCCAATGCAACGGACCTTTCCGCTCGATAGTACCGGCTTGAATAGGCTCGCCGCGTCGAGAGACCCTTTTGCCGCGCCCGCACCGACTACCGAATGAATTTCATCTACGAATAGAATGCTGCCCGGACATGACTCAAGAGCGGATATGACGAGTTTGACGCGATTCTCGAATTCACCCGCGTATTTCGTGCCGGCAATCAATGATCCAAGGTCAAGCGCCCAGATCTGTGCGCCTTTCATCGGCTCGGGGACGTTACCCGACTGGATTCGACTCGCAAGGCCCTCAACGATCGCAGTCTTTCCGACGCCCGCGTCCCCGACGAATATCGGATTATTCTTGCGCCTGCGGGCCAGAATTTGAAAGGCGCGCGAGAGTTCGTGCTCGCGTCCCACCAGTGGCTCGAGATCGCCGCGCTCGGCGCGTTCATTCAGGTTCACGGCAAATCGGTTGAGCGCTTCTGTTGCTGCGGATTCTTGACCCGAAGATCCCGACTGCTGTCCGGCGTCCTCTTGGCCTGGCAGGGGAGCACCTGAGCCCGAATCGCGAAGCCCATGCGATAAATAACTGACTACGTCGAGTCGGCGAACGCGGGCTTCGTCCAGCAGGGCTGCCGCTAGAGAATCTACCTCGGAGAAAATCGCAACCAAGACGTCCTGTACGAGGAGTTCCTCTTTTCCGGACGACTCCACATGGAGCGCCGCCCGCTGTAGGACTCGTTGAAAACCACGCGATGGGGCAGGGGGGGTGTTGGTGGTTTCGGGTAACTTCGGGATTTCTTGCTCGAGCACGTCATGCACGCGCTGCTTGAGGCGTTCTATGTTCGCACCGACGTGACCCAGAATCTGTACGGCAGTCCCATCATGCAAAAGAGCGAATAGCAAATGTTCCACAGTCAATAAGTCGTGGTGTCGTCGGCGCGCTTCCTGTGCCGCAAGACTACAAGCAATTTCGACGTCAGGATTGACTCGCATAATGCCACTCCCCTTCTCGAGCGTACCGGGGATTGCGCGCGCGACAATCGTGTCGAGGCTTGTTTGACCGGTGAAATGCTAAATACATGGCTAGAGGGCGTGCCTCCCAGGGTTAGGGCTGCGAATCCAAGGAAATATCGGCGGGCTCTGCCGTACACTTAAGTGGGTGGCCGTGGGCGCGGGCATGCGCCTCTACTTGATCGACTTTAGATTCCGCTACGTCACGGATATACGTGCCCGCTACGCCGCGACCTTTGTGGTGCACTTCCAGCATTATTCGTGTCGCTTCGACCTCGGACTTCGCGAAGAATTGCATGAGAGTTTCGACGACGAACTCCATGGTTGTGTAGTCGTCATTGTAAAATACGACCCGGTAGCGACTGGCTCGGCGGGGAGCCTGCTCGTGCTGAACCTGTGCCTGGTCGTCAGATTCAATCTCTCCGTGATCGTGGGGCGCTGGCATGTTTGACTACAGTCCCAAGTTTGCCATTGCCTAGTCGACTGTCGAGGGGGACAAGGGCGGCATCCTCACCCGCATACCCGCCGGACCGTGCATCGCCCCCCCACATTTGTCGGGTGCTGCCCGCCGCATTGGTCCCGACAGCCGGCAACGGACGACTGGATGTCCCCCATCGGCAGGACCCTAGGGGCCAGCTCAGGTCGCAGTCTTGGCGGGAGCTTTGGGTTTCTGCGCCTCTGCGTTCTCCCGGGCGCGATTGTAGTCCCACTCAGCGTTCTTCTTGGCGCGACGACGGCGCACTTTGCGACGGGTACTCGGATCTTGTGGCGTTCCCATGGCGGCTCCTTAGCGCACAAAATCGATTTGTCGCGCTAATTTGCCAAGTGCCAGATTTGTGGGGGAATGAAACGGATTATGCGGCGGGAACCTGCCAGACTTGGCCGCTTTTCAACAGGGCTTGCAGGCCGCCACGCGCCGTTTCTTTGGCCTGTATATCGAGATGATGGAGCTGGTCCTCGTAGGTCGGCAGCGAGTTCGCGTACAGAACTCCGAGCGGAACGGGGTATTCGGGAAAGGAAAGTGAGGCGAGAAATTGCGCTAAGATGGGGCTCGATTCATCGTGAACCATTAGGCTCTTGGAAGATCCGTTGCTGCCAACGTTCTCGACCTTAGCGAGGCTCAGTGTTGCCGGATCCAGAGCTAGGCCCTTGTCCTTTGCCTCGCCATAGACCAACGGCTTACCATTCTCGAGGCGCAATTGATTAGCGCTGGCACTCGCCTTGTTCGTAATTTGCTCGAAGGCAGCGTCATTGAAGACATGGCAATTCTGAAGTATCTCGACGAACGCCGTCCCTCGGTGTCTGGCGGCACGTCGTAAAACGTCCACGAGATGTGCGCCGGCCGTATCGTAGGATCTTGCCACGAACGTTGCGCCGCAACCCAGTGCGAATCGAATTGGATCGACGGGTCGATCGGCAGACCCGAACGGGGAGCTGTGGGTCTGTTTACCTAGTTCGCTAGTGGGAGAATATTGCCCTTTGGTCAGTCCGTAAATTCGGTTGTTGAAAAGCAATACTTTCACATCGAGATTGCGCCGAAAGCAATGCATGAGGTGGTTGCCGCCGATGCTAAGTCCGTCACCGTCGCCAGTGACTAGCCAGACGGAGAGTTTCGGATTTGCGGCCTTGACTCCCAATGCAACCGCTGGTGCGCGGCCATGAATCGAGTGGAAACCATAAGTATCGACGTAGTATGGAAAGCGACTGCTGCATCCAATTCCGCTCACCCAAACAAAATTCTCTTTCGGGATTTCGAGCTCAGGTAGCACCTTGAGGACGCTCGATAAAATTCCGTAATCACCGCAGCCTGGACACCAGCGAACATCGTCGCTCGAGGCAAAATCCTTTTGCGTCAGACGCGCGGTTTCGACGACCATTGTCATGAATAGTCCTCCGACTCCTTCAAAATGCGATCCATAAGCTCGTCCGTGCGGATCGGCTTACCCTGAATTTTCGTGAATGATTTGATATCTAGACAGAATTTGGCCCGCAGCAATTGAGCAAGCTGCCCTGAATTGAGTTCTGCGACCAATATCTTGCCAAATGCTGACATGACAGCCTCCAGGCCTCTCGGAAATGGGCAAAGCCCTCGGAGATGCAGGTGACCCACAGACACGCCTTTGGCGTGGAGTTGCGCCACGGCCTCGCGAATCGACCCGTAGGTTGAGCCCCAACCGATTACGAGCAATTTGCCTTGTGATGCGCCCACCTCGATGCGGCACTCGGGCATGTCGTCTGCGATTCGTGCAACTTTTTCGGCTCGAGTCCGAACCATTCGCTCGTGGTTCAAGGGGTCCACGGATATCTGCCCCGTATCGTAATCCTTTTCGAGTCCGCCAATTCGATGTTCGTAACCCGGAGTACCTGGAGATGCCCAAGGTCGAGCGAGCGTTACGTCGTTGCGCAACATCGGGGTGAACAGTTCAGTTGGCGGTAATGCCGTCTGTTCGAATTTTGGCAATTGGTCGACGTCCGGAACGAGCCAAGGCTCGGCTCCATGGGCCAAATAGGCATCGCTCAATATGATGACCGGCGTCATGTGGCGGATGGCGATTCTTACGGCGTCGTACGCTACGGTGAAACATTCGGCTGGCGTCGCCGGTGCAAGCACGCAGACCGGCGCCTCCCCGTTTCGGCCGTGGACGGCTAAATACAGGTCGGATTGTTCCGGCTTTGTGGGTAGTCCGGTGCTGGGCCCCGCCCGTTGTACGTCCACGATAACCATCGGGAGTTCAGTGGCTACAGCCAGGCCAATCGCTTCGGTTTTTAGCGCCATTCCAGGACCGCTCGTGCAGCAAATCCCGACGGCCCCAGCATAAGCTGCACCCAACGCGAGGCATGCTGCGGCGATTTCGTCTTCGGCCTGAATGGCAGTCACCCCCAAATGGCGGTGCTTGCTGAGTTCTTGCAGTATCGCGCTTGCCGGCGTGATCGGATACGCGCCCAGCACCAGATGGCGCCCGGCGCAAACGGAGCCCGCGATAAGTCCGTACGATAACGCTGTGTTTCCGTCGATGTTGCGATATAGCCCCGGGTTACGAGGAGCCGCCGCAATGCGGTAGCGCTGATGAAACAGTTCACTTGCCGTACCAAACGCGTAGCCTGCCTTCAACGCGATTGAATTGCCCTCCGCAAATTGCGGTTTCTTCTTGAACTGTTCCGCGATGAAACTAAGCGTTGTGTCAAGCGACCGATCGTAGATCGAAAATATCAGCCCCAAGGTCCAGAAATTCTTGCAGCGTCCTGCTTCCTTTGTGGACAGCCCGACGGGCGTTACGGCCTTGCGCGTCAATGTGGAGATGTCAATCGCCGCGACTTGGTAGCCGGATAGACTGCCATCCTCTAATGGGTTGGTCGCGTAGCCCGCCTTCTTTAGTTGTGCGGCCCCGAGAGCACCTGAATCCACAACCAGGAGGCCACCGGGCTTCAAATCAGACAGATTGGTCTGTAGAGCGGCCGCATTCAATGCCACCAGGACGTCCAGCGAATCACCGGGTGTAAATACATCCTTCGACGCGAACTGGAGTTGATACCCGGACACGCCGTAAAGAGTGCCCGCGGGTGCGCGAATTTCCGAAGGAAAGTCGGGCAGCGTGGCAACGTCGTTGCCTGCCAATGCAACAGCACTCGTAAAGCGCTGTCCGGTAAGCTGAACGCCGTCTCCCGAATCTCCCGCGAATCGAATTACTGCACCGTTGACAACTATTTCGGGCTTGTTACTCGGAACCTCTGACTCATTTTGCACTTGGGCGCTCAAGAAATCCGGTGCTCCTTGTGGAATTGCCTGTCCGCTGGGAATTCGTTCGATTCCAGCGTGCGACTTCTTTGAAATAGGATCCGAATTCGGGAAAGTGTAGAGCTAAACTCTAGCCGCCCTACGCGGGTCCCAGATACGATTGGACAGACTCGCACGTTTCGCAAGTCTTTCACGTTGCCTAACGTGAGTTAGTGGCAACCGCAAAAGTGTAGTTTCTGGCCCTCTCTCTGGTGAGGGGGCAAGCGCACCGGGTTCAATTGGGTGCGGTATGCTTGTCGAGCAATTGAGCGAGACGGGGTGTGGCGGCTTCAACGTGCTTTTGCGCGGAAGGTCGGAGTTTGTCGTAAGACTTGCGGACAACGCCACTCTCAGCCTTCTGGGCGCGTCGATCAGTGACGGCGAGCAGGGCATTGGCGACCTTCGCGCGATTGTCCAGGATCAAAGCCCCGGGTTTTACATTCTTTTGTGCGGCTTCATCGGCAAACACGCTCATAATATCGAGAAATTCATCGAGCAGGTGGTCAACAGCCTGTCGAATGAATCCCGGTTTGATGCCTTTGACTACCGCGTAGGCCGCCTTCACTGCGAGGCCGCCAAGGCCGGACTTGTCCGCGACTTCCTCGTCCAGGACCCGACACGCGTCATCCAAGATCTGATGCCGTTTTTCACCGCTGCCCAGGCGTTCTCCGAGTGTACTCAAGTTGCACCTACCTAAATTTTGCGCCAAATCGGCGAGACACGCCGCCGAAGACGGTTATCACTGGAATTTTAACTGTCAACTCACCAAGACGATACACATGGGGTGGGCGCGCTGGAATCGCGATTGGGCGAACCAAATTATCAGGCGGTCGGCCGGAGCCTTCGGTTTCTCTGAGTGCGGCCGATCGGTTATCGTTCCCCTCGCATGACCTAGATGAAGTAAGAGTCCCTCCAGGACGAGTCAAAAGTATCAGGTGCACAAAGCCATGCAAGCCAAAGACACCGCACCGCGAAATGATGAAAAAGGCGCCAACCGCGATGCGGATCGCAAACCTTTGGTTGGCAACAAGGCGCCCGAGCGCGCTAAACCATGGTCTGAAGTAATGGGAAAGGTGCTCGTCATCGATGATCAGCGCAACATGCGAACGACACTCGCAATGATGTTGCGCAGCAATGGCTTCGAAGTTGATGAGGCTGCAAACGGTGAAAATGGCAAAGAGCTCGGCGCCGCCGGAGCTTACGACGTCGTAATTACCGATCTTCGGATGGGTGATATCGACGGAATTGAAGTGTTGCGGTTCATCAAAGCCGCACAGGCCATGACAGAAGTGATCGTCATGACGGCGTACGGAACCATTGAGAGTGCGGTCGAGGCAATGCGCCTTGGGGCCTACGATTACATTCAAAAGCCGTTTGCCGAAGAGGAGTTGGTCGTTAAAGTCGCCAAGGCCGTAGAAAGCAGAAAACTGCACGGACAGGTTCAGCTATTTGCGCAAGAATTCAAGGAAAAGTACCACTTCGGAAACATCATTGGCCGTTCACACGCCATTCGGGACGTCCTTGCGCGGGTAGTGAAGATTGCACCCACGGACGCAATCGTCCTCATTACTGGCGAAAGCGGAACGGGTAAGGAACTAATCGCTCGCGCCGTACATGCAAACAGTAAGCGTTCCGAGCGACCGTTCGTGACCGTTAATTGCGCGGCCATCACTGAAACATTGCTGGAAAGCGAGTTGTTTGGTCATGCGCGAGGCGCGTTTACGGGCGCGGTATCGGCACGCAAAGGCCTATTCGAGGAGGCCGACGGTGGCACGTTCTTTTTCGACGAGATCGCTGAAACCACAGTAAGTTTTCAAGCAAAGTTATTGCGTGCGATTCAGGAAGGCGAGATCCGACGAATCGGTGAGAACCGCCCCATAAGCGTCGACATCCGAGTGATTGCCGCGACCAA
>PMCK01000679.1 GCA_003154095.1 Myxococcales bacterium
TTGCATCGGTCGGACAATCGCGGGCGCCGCGAAGAATCGTCTCGGGGTCGTCCGTTACCGTGTGTTTGACGCAGGCAATTCCTTCAGTCGAAAGCTCAAAGGTACCAGGAGCTGCGTCACAACAAGCCCCGTCGCCGATGCAGTCCTCAGCCAATACTTTAATCTTTAGTTTCTGTGGCGGCATCTACCTTCACCGTATCATTTCCGGGTTGACCATTGGCGTTACCAGCTAAAATATTCGACAACACTCGCATCGGGCAGTCCACCCCCAACGTCAAGATCCCGAGGATCTCACTCGGGGGTCTTGGACACCTACCGCTCGGTCACGAACACAAGGGCCTCACCCGGCCGCAGCTCGTAATGAAACGGTTCGTGGACGTGTGGAAGGGGATTGTCCGGGGAGACACACTTGAGCGGGGCCTGGGCCTGCATCAGGCGTCTCAGTGTATCCACGTAGAATACCTGCCGATCATGCACGTCGATGTTGAGAATGATCAGTGCTTCCTCTCGACTCTGAGTGGAACCCTTCCATAGCCCGAGGACATTGCGATTATCGAATTCAATGACCTGCGTCGGGCACTCCTCGCGAAATACCTGATAAGTCATTTTGAGGTCGTTGATTCGACGGATGAAATCGCGAAGGTCGAGATTCGCGGCTTCCCAATCTTCGGGCCGGCTGTTGGCGACGTGCAGGGCCTTGGCGAAGCCAAATTCGAACCCAATTGGCACCATCGATCCTGTACCGAATAGGAACGTGAAGAGTGTGCGTTGCCTTATCGCGGCTTCGTTGCCACCCGTCTCAGCATAGAACCTTTTGGTGTCGTGGCTTTCTGGAAAGCCAATTGAAGGGGCAATCTCCCGGGTTAAATTGTATTGCTCGAGTAGCCAGGTTTCACGGTAATCCCACCATTTACTGCTATTGAACACATAATCGAAACCGGCTGTCGCAGTATCGCGAGTTTGGTCGGCAGTGCAACCCAATGTCTCAGCCACGAAGACGACAGTCGGGTGGCGGCGACGCGTCTCCACAATCAGTCGCGACCAAAGCCGCTTCGGAATTTGATATGCCGCATCACATCGAAACCCGTCAATTCCGAGCGCAATCAGGTGTTCAACGACACTGGTAATGTACTTGAATAGTCCTTCAGAATCGGCGCTATGCTGATGGTCGAATTGCGCCAGATCATACCAGTAGACCTTTTCACCATTCTCGACGCAATATGGGTGCTGAACATTGCCCGATTCGCGGAGAAACCATTGAGGCTCTTTGGTAACGAGCGGAGAGTCTACTGCGCAATGGTTGACTACGAGATCGATCATTACGCTTAGCCCCAGTTTGTGGGCGGCTGTCAATGCGGCTTTGAACTGCTCACTTTCCGACAGGCTAGAAGTTGTGTCGATCAGCAGCGGATTGAATCCAAAGTAATCTGCAATCGAATACAGGCTGCCGGAGTGTCCCGTGCGTTGGACGGGATTCACGAACAACCAATTGAAACCCATCTCAACGGCGCGCTCGAAGTGCGGCTCCCACTGATTGAATTTGCCGGCGAGCAGGGGAAATAAATTGTAGATTCTCATGCTAAACCTCTTACGGGAGCCGGCGCGCCAGCTCCCCGGTATGACGGCCGACATCGCGGCAAACTAAGGGGACGTCCTGGGTTTTTCCAGAGCCGTCCCAAATCTTCCGACCTTCCTGTGCCATCACCCGAGTTTATCGGACAATTACTAGGGACACTCCCTAATCGGCAACGCTCTAATTCTGCCCGCGACCTGCGATGCCCTTAGTGTCGGCGGTGATGACTCGAGCGGCCTCTTTCGGCCGCAGCGAGCGGGTGGCTTTGCCAGCGCTCCACATTTCACTGTTACCCAGTTCGTCCAATTCCTTCTGCAGCTCGGCTTGGTAATTGGGACCGCCTGTGGATGAAAGCACGCGGGCGGTTTCTTCGCCCGAAGAAACACGACGATATAATTCCTTGAATACGGGTAACGTCGCTTCTCGAAACTTGGGGCGCCAATCCAGTGCTCCGCGCTGGGCTGTCGCCGAACAATTGGAATACATCCAGTCCATTCCGTTTTCGCCCACTAGCCGAATCAGGCTCTCGGTGAGTTCTTCAACGGTTTCGTTGAATGCTTCACTGGGAGAGTGCCCGTGTTCGCGCAGCACGGAATATTGTGCGTCCATGATCCCAGCCAGGGCACCCATGAGTACTCCACGCTCACCGGTGAGGTCGCTAAATACTTCATTCTGAAAAGTCGTCGGGAACAGATAGCCCGAACCGACCGCGATCCCCACCGCAATGCAACGGTCACGCGCCCGCCCCGTCGCATCTTGATCGACAGCAAAACTCGAGTTGATGCCGGCACCCGAAAGGAAATTGCGGCGCACGCTAGTGCCAGAACCCTTTGGGGCTACGAGAATCACGTCAACGTCTTTTGGCGCAATGACGCCGGTTTGATCCTTGTAAACGATTGAAAAACCGTGGCTGAAGTAAAGCGCGTCACCCGGCTTCAAACATGCCTTGACTTGCGGCCAGATTGCCTTTTGAGCGGCATCCGACACCAGCATTTGTACAATGGTGCCTTTGGTTGCCGCCTCTTCTATGTCAAAGAGTGTCTTGCCGGGTACCCAACCGTCGTTGACAGCGCGGTCCCAATCACGTTGGAACTTCTTCGACTGACCCACGATAACGTTGAACCCATTGTCCCGCATATTGAGTGCTTGAGCCGGCCCTTGTACGCCGTACCCAATCACCGCTATGGTTTCGTCCTTGAGCACGGAAAGTGCCTTTTGAACTGGGAATTCATCACGAGTTACGACTTCTTCTTTGACTCCGCCAAAATCGATGATTGCCATCTGTTCGAATCTCCTCAACGCGCACTGACTCGTGTCGTCACCCACTGCCCAACGCGGGCGGGGCCCCCGGCCCGCTGGATTGCTCTGGGCCACTTGGGGGCGGAATTATCGACTGGGATGACGCATCAGGCAAGCCACGCGGCAAGATCAATTGGGATTTTATTGTTTTTTATTTTTGCTTCGGCACGTTTGGTTCGAGTGAAATTTGGCGTCTCAGTGCCATTCCGGGGATCTTCTTTTCCCGTTGGCTCGCAGGGGCCCGGCCCTGCTCGCGGTCGTTAGCAAACGAAATTCCTATGACTTAAAGGTCCTAATCAGCCAGCGATGGGCGAACCCTTGTCCACGTGGATTCAAGACATAAATCCGCAGATAGCCGTCAGCTATCAGGGGTCAGCTATCAGCCCGCGCGGTCACGTGAATTTCCAGCCGAGAGCTAATGCTGAAATCTGAACTTGGTGAGCGGATCGAGAAAATATAGACTGCAGGTTGGTGTGATCAGCTGCCAACGCCTTTTGATACGCCGGGCGAGGCGTCACCCAAGTACTTGCCTATTTCTTCGCGTTTGGCGCTGATCGCATCGAGTAGCACCAATGCATGCGCCACGCGCTTGGGCGACAAAGGATTGGGATGCGCGAGACGAACTTTGTCCCACCTGAGTTTCAACGTGTGCTGCAATTCCCTGAGGTCATGCGTCGCGCGACGGCGAGCCACGCGATCCCCAGCCGAGGGCCACCCTGCGTCAATTGCAATTGCGAGTGCTGCTATGCAGCCGCAAATAATGGCCTCATTGGTCATATTCATTGCGGCAGTACCGGCAGCACCAATCGCGGCGAAGAACGCTATGCTCCGCAGCGCCCACAGGCGGAATCCCTCCGAGCGACCGAGCCTTAGATTGGATCGGGCCCAAGTTTCGAGCTCCGCGATTTGATCATCGATGGTTTTGTCTGGCGCGACAGCCATGTCCGTTCGCTGTGAGTACGTTTCCTCCAATTCATCCATCCCAGGAGGCGGGATTGTGATCGATTGAGGTCGACGCGCGGCAACCGCATTGGAATTGTTGCGGTTGGGACCCGGTGGGGGCGAACTGGGTGTCGAACCCGACTTCTCCGTCCGCTCAGTGCCTTCAGGCTTTTCCGGGCTATCGGAATTCTCCGGGCTAGCCGATTTGTCTGACTCCTCCGTCGCCATTCTGTGCTCCTTACGCCCACACCGGCCAAATCGCAATAGCCAATGCGGGCCCGGGTGCCCCCCAACCGAAGCAAAAACGCGTAGTTTCAAGGTTGTGTGGGCCATTCGGGCTGAGAAATGGCTGAACGAGCAGGGGGAATCGATGGGATGCGAGTTTCTTCGGGGTCCCGAAGGGGTTCGCATCCGCGATTGGCTATGGACGTATGGCCAATATTTGACTCTTGTGGGGTCCCGAGCGGCGTGAGAAAACCTCGCCCATGAAATCGATTCGCTTCCGAGCAAAGAATGCCCTTTCGCTCCTGGGCGTCAGTGTCGTCGCCAGCGTTCCTGGTTGTTGCCCCTGCCCCTACTCGCAGTCAGTTCAAAGCGCGGGTACGCAAGCGAACAAGGCGAGCAGTAGCGCGGCACCGGCACCGACCGTCAATTATCAATGGCAGAGCGTCGTGATCCTCGGTGGCGGATTCGTAACCGGCGTGATTTTCAGCCCGATCGAGAAAGACTTGATCTACGCGCGCACGGATATCGGTGGCGCTTACCGGTGGAACCCTGCCGACGGAACCTGGATACCCATTACCGATATGTTGGGGCCGTCGGATTCGAACTTCCTAGGTATCGATAGCTTGGCGCCCGATCCCAAGGATCCCAACAAGGTTTACATGGCCGTCGGAATGTACACAGCCGGTTGGGCTGGTAACGGTGCCATGTTCCGATCGAACGATCGCGGCAATACCTGGAATCGCACGGATATGCCGATCAAGATGGGCGGCAACGAGTGGGGGCGCTCGAACGGTGAGCGCCTAGCCGTCGATCCCAATGATCCAAGAATACTCTTCTTTGGATCGCGTCGATCAGGTCTGTGGAAGAGCGACAGCGGCAGTGAAAAATGGGAACAGGTCACCGGTTATCCTAACAAAGAAGAACCGCAATCAGTCGGCACCAACCTCGTTGTGTTCGATGCCAAAAGCGGTAGCCCCGGCAAGCCGACACCCGTAATCTACGCCGGTTGGGCCAGCACGAAGGACCCAAGCCTATACCGAAGTACCGACGCGGGCGCTAGCTGGAGTCCGGTCCCCAAGCAACCCAAGGGGCTGATGCCGAGCCACGCTGAATTTGACAAAGGCGGGGCGTTGTACGTGAGCTTTTCCGACCAACCGGGACCAGGCGAGCAAGCCACGGGTGGTATCTGGAAATACGAGAGCAAGGGTGATGTCTGGACGGAGATAACCCCGCTCAAGCCGACGAAGGACGACAAGTTCGGATACGGAGGCGTCTCCGTCGATGTCCAACATCCGGGGACTTTGATGGCGGTCACCATGGATCGCTGGACCAAGGGCGATGAAATTTTCCGCACAGTAGACGGCGGCAAGACCTGGGCCGCGATGCAAGCAAAAGCCGCGCGTGACGACGACGGCGCCAAGTACCTGTATTGGGGTAGAGACAAGCCCAGTTCTGTCGGCTGGATGGGAGACGTCGATATCGATCCGTTCAACACTAATCGCGCGTTTTACGTGACGGGCCAAGGTATTTGGATGACCGCCGATGCGGGCAATGCAACCGCGGACAAGCCGACGCATTGGAAATTCACCAACCGAAATCTCGAAGAAACAGTAGCTCAAACCTTAATAAGCCCTCCAAGCGGTCCGACATTGCTGAGTGGCGTCGGTGATATTTGTGGCTTCCGTCACGACGATTTGGCGAAACCGTCCCCGGACGGGATGTTCAGCAATCCGATTTGCGGAGGTTGCAGCGGGCTCGATTTTGCGGAGAATAGGCCCGAGATTGTCGTCCGTGTACAGTCGACCGAACCGAACAAGCCCAAGGGCGCGATGTCCTCGGACTCCGGAAAGACTTGGACTCCATTCGGTTCTGATCCAAAAGGTTGGGGTGGCATCGTTGCGATCGCGCCAGATGCCTCGACTATCGTATGGGCACCCAAAGACGGATCGGTCGTCGTGTCGAAGGACAAGGGCGCCAAGTGGACGCACGCTGATGGCATCCCCGAGCCGACCAAAGTTGCCGACTGGGCACCCGTCACGATGCGTATCGCGGCCGATCGAGTGAACCCCAAGAAGTTCTACGTATATGACGCCGCCGCCGGCAAAGCCTACGTCAGCGAGGACGGCGCCCTTCATTTCAAAGCGACCGCGAGTAGTCTGCCAGCACTCCCTGAATATTTATTAACACCGGCATCGATTCGCACGGTGCCCGGCAAAGAAGGCGAAGTCTGGGTGACCACGGGTAAAGATCTCTATCGCTCGACTGACTCCGGAAAGACATTCCGAGCTATCAACGGCATCGACGATGTCAAGGGGATCGGATTTGGCAAGGCCGCTGACGGCAAAACCTACCCTGCCATCTACGTCTCCGGCACGATTGGTGGCGTGTACGGGTTTTATCGTTCGGACGACGAAACCGAGACTTGGGTGCGTATCAATGATGATCAGCATCAATATGGTGGGCCAACGCTAATCATCGGTGACCCGCGAAAGTATGGTCGTGTCTATATTGGAACCTCCGGCAGGGGAATCATTTACGGTGACCCCAAGTAGTCGAGGTCAAGCATACTTACTGCTGGCCGTAGTTAGTGGTTGCACCGGTCATGAAACCAGTGTCGCAAGCGGCGCATTGAATCCCAAGGTCTCGACCCCAACCGTCGACGCCGTAACAAGCGTTGCCAACGACGGCACCCCACATGCCGTCGTTCGGCGACAAAACTATAGGATCGTCTTTGCGCCTTATGCGGTCGAGGTCGATCCGGATGACGGCGGACGAATAGTCGAGTTTTCGCTGGATGGGCGCAGCGTCATCGTGCCGAGCAACGAATCGCCGGAAGCGTATGCTTCGTCATTTTGGCCCAGCCCGCAGAGCGCTTGGAGTTGGCCACCTCCCGCCGAATTCGACAAACTACCATGGACCGTCACCGTTGAAGGCAAAACTCTCAAGTTGACCAGCGGGACTTCCGAAAAGCTGGGGCTGTCGGCTCAGCAGCGCTTGTTGGCTGTCCCGGAGCATGGCGCCCTATCGATCGAGTTTCAAATCACGAATCACGGCAGCTCGCCGCGTAAAGTCGCGCCATGGCAAAATACACGCGTACGGCCGAAGGGGATCACATTTTACCCTAGCCACGAAGCCACCTACGAACAAAGCAGCCTAAAACTGAAACCGAACGACGGCATAACCTGGTATGCTCACGACCCGTTACCGGTAAAGGATAGCTTAAAATCTTACGCCGATGGTAGTGAAGGCTGGATGGCTCAGGTCGATGCCGATCTGCTCTTCGTCAAAGTATTTCCGGATGTGCCCCG
>PMCK01000036.1 GCA_003154095.1 Myxococcales bacterium
TCGATTGCTGGCGGAAGTTGAACTCCTGAGGAATCCTCCAAAGCCGGCAGAGTCCAACTACATGTCTTGCTTTCTTGTTCATGGGGGCACTTGGACGCGAATGGAGGCGCGCAAATCGCGAAGTCCGACGTGAGAGAAGCAAGCTTTCCGGTTAATCGTAGCGCTCAATGTGAATTGACTTCCGCTCGACACCTAAATCTTGCAGAAGGATGCGTCGGACGTCTTGCACCATTTTCGCGAGGCCGCACACATAGACGTCACAATTAGTTCCACCCAAATCGATCAGAACCTGATTTAAGTGCATTTGTACGTGTCCGCGTTTGCCACTAAACCTCGGATTGGCTCTGGAGAGTATCGGGTAAAAGGAAAATAGCGGGCTCAGCTGCGCAAGTCCCTCGAATTCGTCACGGTATAGAATATCGGGCTCATCGCGGACTCCAAACAGAAGAGCCATGGGTTGCATGGCGCATTCAGCGACCGCGTGCAGCATTGAACGAAACGGCGCAACGCCGGTGCCCGTTGCAACCATTAGCACTGGTCGAATCATTGAGGCCAACACAAAGACTCCATGCGGCCCCGACATTGTGAAGGTCTGACCAATCATGGCGGAATGCAAACCCGTGCTCCCTGGACCATCTGTCACCCGGGTAACCGCAAGGTCGAAAGTTCCGTCATTTCGCGGACCGGATGCGATTGAATAGGCTCGTTTCAACGGGTTGCCTTGATCATTGCGAACCTCCGGGAAATAAAGGTTAACCCATTGACCGGGCTCAAAGCCGAAGTCCTGACCGACCGCAAACGTCAGCTCTCGAACGTTTGACGAAAGCATTCTGGCATCTGCAAGTGTAGCTTTGCGCATCTTCAAGTCCTGTTTAGTGCACGTGCTCTCCATAGAACATCCCTTGTTGTGGTCAGCGCCACCCAGAAATAGCGCATCAACCCAATCCGTTGAGTCTTTGAGCTGCGTGCATTGCGCAGCGCCAATCTGTGGCCAGGTTAGGCGGTACGAAGGCACCACATTTCAATCAAGACCGAGCGCGTGACTAATCCAAGTTGCGCAGAAATCGAGACCGCTGCTCTTGCAGTGTGACGGGAATGTGGGGATTGCGTCTGGCGAAGTCGGCAAGGAGGACATATTGTCTGAAAGCGAACGGCTCGATAGTTCAGTTGAATTTATGGGATCCGCGAATACGGATGTCAGCGCCAGTGTATTCACGACGAGCACGCGACCGGAGGTCGATCCTCGAGACCGTTCGCAAGAATCACCGCTGACGCGCTACTTTCGAGAAATGGCGCCTCTTCAGGTGATGGGCGCTGATGAAGAGCTCGAATGCGCCCAAGCGTTAGAGCGGGCCGAACTCGAGCATTGGACCGCGCTGCTTGCTTTCGTGCCGGCGGCCGAGTCCATTCTTGCGAACTTGATGAGGGACATCAATGACGCTCATGACCTCGAGACCCCGAACTTACCGCAGG
Organism: Myxococcales bacterium; assembly: GCA_003154095.1. Lineage (GTDB taxonomy): Bacteria > Myxococcota_A > Polyangia > Polyangiales > Polyangiaceae > FEN-1139. Next base: position 1,474 of record PMCK01000036.1, read on the forward strand.
TGGAAGAGCTGCAAAAGCTAATTGGCGCCTATCGCAAGCAAAGGTCGAAATTTAAGCTTGGGCAACTGCAGCAGTGGAATGAGTTATCAGCTGAATTTGCGCGGTGCATTCGCCCCTATGACCCGGAGCGGAATTGGATGACTCAGGCGCGAATCATTGCGGAGCACGGGGGCGCAACTTCCCAATCTGAAGGCGTAACCTCGACCATTGCGCGAACACCGACCTTCTTGCTTTACGTTGCTCGGATCCGCCAAACGGATTTTCGGCGACTAGAAGCCAAGAATCGATTCATCAAGGCGAACCTGAGGCTGGTCGTAAGTATCGCCCGTCGCCATAATCACGGTCGCATGCCGCTCGATGATCTCATTCAAGAGGGCAATATCGGGCTGATTAAGGCTATCGATCGCTTCGATCATACACGTGGCTACCGTTTCTCCACTTATGCCACTTGGTGGATTAGGCATTGCATCAGTCGCGCGCTGGCTGACAAGGGTCGAGCCGTCCGTGTTCCCGTGCATATGCAGGACGTCATCAAGAGCATGGCTGTTGCAACATCCTCGATTCTTGCACGGACTGGACGTGAACCCACTTTGGAAGAACTCGCAAAGGATACCGGGATTTCCGAGCAAAGGCTGCTCCAAGCACGTGAGTGTTCCAGTGCCTCGACCTTGTCGCTGGACCGTCCCATCAGTGATGATGACGAGCGCCGATATATCGATCTGCTGGTCGAAAATAACGCGCTGTCAGCTTTTGATAGCATTGCAAACCAGACTTGGTTGCTAGAAGTGCAGCGTCTGCTGGGGACACTAACACCCATTGAGACCAGAATAATCCGCTGGCGCTTTGGACTCGATGACGACGTGGAGCTTACGTTGAAAGAAATCGGTGATAAGTACGGCCTGTCTCGCGAGCGTATTCGGCAATTACAGCAGCAGGCGCTTTGCAAAATGCGTAAGCAAATTAGTGGCAACTGGCGGTGAGGATTTGTGTGCAGGGGCGGGAGTGCTGGCACGACAACTGCAGTGAATCCGCCTACCTCAATCACAAGATTTGCGTAGCGGGGCGATCTAGCAGGTTGTTTCCGCCGCGAGACGGTATTTATGGCCACACTCGAAGCGTTGCCGCTTCCGCTAATGAAAAGACCCACGCTGAACTACGAAGTTCATCCTGGAGCAAAGGTCGGAAGACGTTACCAAATTAAGCGCCTGCTTGCCTCGGGCGGCATGGCAACGATTTATGAAGCGTACGACATCATGTTGGAGCGGCCAGTAGCGGTCAAGGTGCTAAGACCGCAGACTGGCAAAATGCCTGAACTCGTCGAGCGCTTTTTGAATGAGGCTCGTTCGATGGGCAAGCTTCGCAGTCCGCATGTGACTCGCGTGCTCGATTGTGGGGGCATCGAGCACTTTTCGGAGCTGGATCT